>NZ_ASPX01000114.1:0-244 GCF_000517965.1 Paenibacillus sp. FSL R7-277 | reverse complement strand
TCCAGTCTCACCAGTCAGTCCTGTCGCCCCAGTCTCTCCTGTAAGCCCCGTTGCTCCGGTCTCTCCCGTAAGCCCTGTCGCACCAGTCTCGCCAGTCAGCCCCGTCGCTCCTGTCTCGCCAGTCAGCCCCGTCGCTCCAGTCTCTCCCGTAAGCCCCGTTGCTCCGGTCTCTCCCGTGAGCCCCGTTGCTCCAGTCTCACCCGTGAGCCCCGTCGCTCCCGTTTCTCCGGTCAGCCCCGTCGCT
>NZ_ASPX01000113.1:0-250 GCF_000517965.1 Paenibacillus sp. FSL R7-277 | reverse complement strand
GGTCTCACCTGTGAGCCCTGTCGCTCCCGTTTCTCCGGTCAGCCCAGTCGCACCAGTCTCACCTGTAAGCCCCGTTGCACCAGTCTCACCAGTCAGCCCTGTTGCTCCCGTTTCTCCCGTAAGCCCCGTTGCTCCAGTCTCACCCGTAAGCCCTGTTGCACCAGTCTCTCCCGTGAGTCCTGTCGCTCCAGTCTCACCCGTAAGCCCTGTTGCACCAGTCTCTCCGGTCAGCCCCGTCGCACCAGTCTCA
>NZ_ASPX01000112.1:0-229 GCF_000517965.1 Paenibacillus sp. FSL R7-277 | reverse complement strand
GGTCTCTCCTGTAAGCCCTGTTGCACCAGTCTCACCTGTAAGCCCCGTTGCACCAGTCTCACCTGTAAGCCCAGTTGCACCAGTCTCTCCGGTCAGCCCCGTCGCACCAGTCTCGCCAGTCAGCCCTGTTGCACCAGTCTCGCCAGTCAGCCCCGTTGCTCCGGTCTCGCCCGTGAGCCCCGTCGCTCCCGTTTCTCCTGTGAGCCCTGTTGCACCAGTCTCGCCAGTC
>NZ_ASPX01000111.1:0-397 GCF_000517965.1 Paenibacillus sp. FSL R7-277 | reverse complement strand
TGCTCCGGTCTCGCCCGTGAGCCCCGTCGCTCCCGTTTCTCCTGTGAGCCCTGTTGCACCAGTCTCGCCAGTCAGCCCCGTCGCTCCAGTCTCTCCCGTGAGCCCTGTCGCACCAGTCTCGCCAGTCAGCCCCGTCGCTCCAGTCTCTCCCGTGAGCCCCGTCGCTCCAGTCTCACCTGTAAGCCCAGTTGCTCCGGTCTCTCCCGTCAGCCCTGTCGCACCAGTCTCGCCAGTCAGCCCCGTTGCTCCGGTCTCTCCCGTGAGTCCTGTCGCTCCCGTTTCTCCTGTGAGCCCTGTCGCTCCAGTCTCACCAGTCAGCCCCGTCGCTCCAGTCTCGCCAGTCAGCCCCGTCGCTCCAGTCTCTCCCGTAAGCCCCGTCGCACCAGTCTCACCCGTG
>NZ_ASPX01000110.1:0-19792 GCF_000517965.1 Paenibacillus sp. FSL R7-277 | reverse complement strand
TACCGTTCATCCTCCTCCTATATCTAGTCTACATTTTTGTGGGGGAGGACTCCAACTTCTTTAGGGGGCTGTGGAGCAATGGGCCACTCACCCTCGTATCTGCACATTGTGTTCGGTTTTTCGCATACAATTGGGCTACTTACCTCGCGCCTGAGCAATGTATTCGGTTTTCCGAATACATCGGGCCCGCGTACCCCCATCCGTCCCTATTGTGTTCGGTTTTTAACATACATCGATCACACGCGCCCATAAGACGGATATCTCCGGTCTCAAGGCTCCTGCTCCTCGGTGAAGTCACGCAGCTGCGAGTAGATTCCGATAATCTCAGGCATCGGCATGCGGACCAGGCCGCTGGACGATGGGGCGACGAACTCGCGGACTCCGTCCACCACCGGAGCAATGCCTTCCTGGAAGCCCCAGGAGGCTGTAGTTCTGCGGCTGAATTCTGTGTACACGCCCTTGCCGACAAAGCAGGCAATCTCCGGGCGGTATTCCTCCAGCTTGGCCCGCAGGAGTTCACGGCCCCTGGCGTACTCCTCCCGGGTGATATCTTCAGCGCCTACGGTGGGACGGGCAACGATGTTGGTGAAGCCGTATCCCAACTTCAGCAGTTCCCCGTCCTCGGAGGCCTCGTATAACCGCGGCGTCAGCCCGGACTTATGCAGTATGCGCCAGAAGTTATTGCGCGGATTGGCATAATGATGACCCAGCTCCCCGGATCGGATGCTGGGGTTGAACCCGATGAAAACAATCTGGAGTCCGTGATCCAGATGATCCCGTACCTCTTCCATAAGGCTTCCCTCCTTAGCTGTCGTAGCTGGCAGGTCCATTTGAACCCTTACTTGCTATAATATAAGCATAACCCAAGCAGGCAGGTTAAGACACTCAGACGCTCTTGCTACCGCTATCCGAATAATAGATTTTGCAACGGAAGCAGCTGTAACCTCTTCTGCCGTCATGGATGCGGCAGAGCAAAGCCCCCGCACAGGAAATATTTCCGTGAGCGGGGGCCTTAAATCTGACTAGGATTAACATAGTATGACAATGACCTAAGGAAGAAGGGCCTTAAGCGCCGGTGCCACATCTTGCTCATGCAGCGAAATGTAATTAACTGTCCCGCCCTTATACTCGATCTTCACTACATATCTGCCCTCTTCGCGGGTGAAATCGCGCCGGTGCTCCAGAATACTATCAATCAGAGTCTTATCTGTAACCACCGCTGACCGCTTCTCGCTGCGGGCCAACTCCAGACGGGTGTCAGGATCGTAAATCAAACCCTGAGGGATTGCACTCTGGTGTATATCCCGGAACATTTCTGCGGACAAAACATCTGCTGCGGTAAGCTTGATTTTACCGGCATAGCCCTTCTGTTCCAGCCAAGCGGTCATCTCCTTGAAGGAAGGAAGCCATTCATACGTATAGAATAGCTGATAATCGGTCGAATCCGGCTTGTAGACCAAATTGATGGATGCTCTCGCCCGTTGATCAGAGACCTCATCTTCATAGGACATATTAAGAATTTCCCGTTTCAGAATTTCGTTGAACTCCTGTACATCCTGCGGGTCAGAAATACTTATGACCTTGTTCAAATTGCTTAGCCTGAAGCTCTCTACGTTCTCGTCCATCCGGGACAGAAGATACCGGTCACGTTTGTATTCCGCATGCTCCATGACCGCCTTCAGCTCCGGCTCAAAGCCCGCTGCCGGAATAATGTAGGTCCGCATCAGCTTCCGCCCGCTCTCCAGCCGGTAAGCAAACGTGAAACGCTTGCTCTCGCGATAATCATACCGACGGGTATTATGCTGCTGGTCCGGCTTCGAAGCTACGACAGCATGATGCAAGGCGGTTACAGCCTCGATGTATTTCCGGTCTGCGGAGAATATCTCATCCTCCCGTTCTTCCCGGGTAGTGATTCCTTGCAGATTCCGGGTTAATTCCCCGTAATTCCCTCCGGCAAATACTTCGGTTACTTTATCATTTCGCGGAACCCGGTTCTCATAACCCGTTAATTCGGACACGGGAACATAGAGCAGCAGGCCCAGCAGTACACCGTACACCACGAATTCCAGCGGCATTCTGCGGTTCAGAATATGCCAGGTTTTGCGGAGAATCATTTCAACTACGATATAGCCGATCACCCCTCCGGCAATGGCGCTGCCGATAATCCAGCCGGGCTGCTGCCTGATGCTGCCGAAGTAGCTGCTCGCCAGCAGCATGCTGCAGAGCATTACACCGCCTTTGAATAGCGGATTGAAGTAGGTGAAGGCCATCGCCTGAGTGGCTTTTTCGCTGTGACGCTTACGGTACAGCACGAATGACAATACCATGAACACAGCAGACAAGAGGATATAGCTCCATATCTCTTTATTACTAAGAGGCTCATAGGAGATATTCATAATACGCAGTAACGGCGCCCAGTTGATCAGGGTCCCCCACAAGCTTGACCCTTCCGGATACCCGTACAGATATCTGTTCAAGTGCATGTCGGTAAATTGCAGCAGTGCTGCCGGAAGAATTAACAGAATGAAGACCACTATTCCCTGCAGAATGGTCTGTCCTGTGCAAATACCTACAAAGATAGTAAAGACATACAGAAACAGCGTCAGCACACTGGTAACCAGGCACCACTCCCAGACATCCGCGCCTTGATAGATATACATATTGCCGTCCAGCGGGCGGACGATAGCTGTAACCGCAGCCGTAAGCCAGACCGGCACAAGCAGCAGGATCAATCCGCTTACCGTATGGGAAGCCAGCAGGTGCGAGCGGCGCAGCGGGAGGCTGTGCCACAGATCCGAAGGCATTTTGGACTGCAGATAACGGAACAGGAACAATCCGGCCACAACCGGAAAAGCGATAAGGAACGGTGCGATATCCGCACCACCGATATTGAACAGATTGTCTACTGTATTTGGCTCCGCAAGCGGATTGCTCTCCATGAACATCTCCAGCGGGAGAACAAACAACAAGAGCAATGTATATAAAATTCCAATCCAGCCATGCTGGCGCAGGTTCTGGCGGATAATGCTGCTGTTAAAGAATAATCGGCTGCGCGTCATAACCGGCATCCCCCATTTCATAAATAAAGATTTCCTCCAGCGTCAGCGGCAGCAGATCAAATACATAAGGCTCGTAGACATGAAAAGCCTGGCTGATCCGCTCCCGGTCCCCTTTTACAATATACAGGCTGACACTTCCCCGCTGCTCCCGGTGGAGAATCTGCAGCTTGGCATCCAGTGCGGCCGCATGGCGTTCGTCGCGGAAAGCCACCTGAATCTTATGCGTGTCCGCCTTCAGATCATCCAGATCCTTCTCGACCAGCATCCGTCCCTCATGCATAATGCCGACATGGTCGCATAAATCCTCAATCTCCCGCAGGTTATGCGAGGAGATCAGCACCGTCAGCTCCCGCTCGGCGACCTCCTGGAACAGGAGATTCTTGATCTGCCGGCGCATCACCGGGTCCAGCCCGTCGATGGGCTCGTCCATGATCAGCACATCCGGCTTGCAGCTGAGGGCCAGCCAGACAGCAGCCTGGCGTTGCATCCCCTTGGAGAAACGGCTGAGCTTGCGCCGGGTGTCGAGCCGGAACATCGTCCCAAGCTCCTCGTACCTTTTCTGGCTCCAGCCCGGATATATAGAGCGGTAGAATGCCGCCATACTCTTAATGGTTGCCTGCGCGAAGAAATACGGACTATCCGGCATGAAGATCATTCTGCGCTTCACCTCCGGCGACTCATACACCGGCTGCCCGGCGAGCTTGACACTCCCCGCCTCAGGACGATAAATACCGGCGAGCGTCTTCAGCAGCGTTGTTTTGCCCGCCCCATTCGATCCCAGCAATCCGTAAATAGCGCCTTTATGTACAGTCAGCGAGATGTTATCAACAGCCTTTTCCTCCTGAAAAATCTTGCTGACTCCGCGAATCTCAATCATGGCTGTTCTCCTCTCTTCTCTTATCCAGCGCCTGGCGGTACAGCGCACTCATTTCACTTTCCGTAAAACCAAGGTATACCGCCTCTGCCATCAGACGCAGCAGCTCTTCCTTCAGCTCCGCCCGTTTGATCTCATTCTGCCCCTGCTGCAGCGGGGCCACGAAGTTGCCCTTGCCCTGCTGTGAATAGATGTACCCTTCCCGCTCCAGCTCCCTGTAAGCCTTCTGGATCGTATTCGGGTTCACTGTGAGCTGCGAGGATAAAGTCCTCACCGAGGGCAGCTGTTCATCCGCCCGCAGAATACCATGCATAATCATCTCTTTGACCTTGTCGGTGAGCTGCTCATAGATCGGCTTGCGGCTGCGAACATCCAGTTCGAACATGACAGTCCTCCTTTCTTCGGATCTATGATCCGGCTGTTCAACTGTGTTAACTGTACTACTATTATTAATACAGTTGAGGATTAATGTCAATCATTAACTTTTACTTTGTCTATAAAAGACGCACTTAAGATTAGAATTCAAAGCCTGGTCGTCGCTGCGGTGAACATTTGGACTTCCGGCCGCTGTTGTATTTCGATTTCTTGATCGAACCGCTCTTCGCGGTAGAAATCCAACTAAGTCTATGCTTCCGATGCGAGCTTTCCTGTGGAAAGCTTTCAGGCGGACGCTACCGCTCCTCCAGTTCCAAATTTCCCCTTCGCTTCTTTTTGCTTTTTGTTATTCTTTAGTGTGTCTTATAGAGTTTCAGCATGTCACGCAAATAACCCCCACCTGCCTGTTGGACAGATGGGGGTTATGATTGCTTAGTAGGACTATTCTATTGAACATGAACACTGCTGCTCCGCCGCTGTCTGCGTTCATCGCTGAACAGGGCAGCGCCTATACCCGGGAGCAGCAGGTAGCCTGCGAACTTATAGGTCTGACTGAACGCATCCACAGCCGCCTGCTGTTGTCTTATTACCCCGGCCCCCGCCTCTGTGCCTGCGGAATTCGCCGCGCTCAGCTCCCGGGTTGTATTGTGCTGGAGCACAGTGACGATGATGGCCACACCGAGCACACTTCCCAGCGCCTTCGCCATATTCGTCACCCCCGAGGCGATGCCGACCTTGTCTTCAGGAACAACCCGGATCGCCGATGACATCACAGGAGCCATTGAGAGCCCCACGCCGAAGCCGGTCAGTGCAAGCCGTAGCATCACCGCACCCAGCGTAGAATCAGCCTCAAGCCCGCTCATGGAATAGGTGGCAGCGCCAATCATCACCATTCCCGCTACGGCGAACAGACTGCTGCCATATTTCGCAGACAGCGGCCCGGATACAGCCGAGCTGGCGATGGAGCCTAAGGCCATGGTTGAGAGGACAAGCCCTGCCTTCAGCTCCGATACCCCCATCACCCGGGTCAGGTAAAAGGAGGTCAACAGCGAAATATTCATCAGCGCCGCCCCCAGCACGATCATCGATACCGAGTTACTGTTGAAGGCTCTGATCTTCAGCAGGGACAGAGGCAGCATCGGTTCTTTCCCCTTATACTGCGTAAGAAAAAAGATCACCAGAAAGAGCAGCCCCACAGCCGTCAGACCCAGGAACGGGCGCGAGCTCCAGCCGTAATCCTGCACTTTAATCAGAGCATATGTAATGCAGAACATCCCTACCGTTATCCCCAGGATTCCGCCGTAATCTATGGATCGCCCTGCTGAATCATCGCGTGATTCCTGAATGAATATAGCGGTCAGCCCTATGCTCAGCAGCCCAAGCGGTACGTTCACAAAAAAAATCCACTCCCAGCTCAGCTTCTGTGTCAATATTCCGCCAAGCGCCGGACCGCTTGCAGCAGCCACTCCCGAGACGGCCCCCCATATGCCTATAATCAGTCCGTGCATTTCTTTGGGAAAGGTGGTGGTGCTCAGCGGAATCGTAACCGGCACAATAACGGCTCCCGCCAAGCCTTGAATAACCCTGAACAGAATCAGCATGCCAAGGGAAGTGGAGAGTCCGGCCAGCAGGGAACTCAGTGTGAACAGCCCCACGCCAATGAGAAACACCTTCTTCCGTCCGAATTGGTCAGCCAGACGAGAGGCAGTCAGGATGAACACGGCAAATGCCAGGTTATAGCCGTTCATCACCCAGGATACCTGCGACACACTTCCCCCGAACTGGCGGGTCATCTCCGGCAGGGCAATATTAATAATGGTCGTATCCAGCAGCGCCATGAAAAAGCCCAGCACAATCGCCGTAAAGGATAAAGCTCTGCGCATTCCAATCCCCATCTTGATCATCTCCTGAAATATGAAATAAAGTTCATATTTCAGATTATATGAACCAAAGTTCATATTTGTCAATTAAAAAAATGAACTTTGGTTCAACTTTTATTGACAGCACAAAACCGCTCCACTACAATCTGTACTATGAGGGGGATCTTACGATATGGGTGGAACAGAGGACAAAATTAGAACTCCGCAGCAGGAGCGCAGTATACGAACCAAGGAAGCCATTATCCGGGCCGCGATGAAGCTATTCTCGGACAAGGGCTTCTATCAGACGAATACCAAGGAGATTGCAGCCGCCGCCGGGGTCTCGACCGGGAGCTTCTACTCCTATTTCGTGGATAAAAGAGCCGTATTCATTGAGGTGCTCCACATGTACGGGGATGAGCTGCTCGCCAGAATCGATGATTCAATGTCAGAAATTAATTTCAATACGATTGAACGTACGGACCTGATCCTGCATCTGATAGACACGCTTCTGCTCTCGCATAAGGCTTTTATCGGATACCATAAGGATCTAAGCATTATGTATCACAGCGATGAGGCCATCAAGCAGTTGATGGATGCCCAGTACGAGACCGGCCGACTCAAAACGCTTACCTATCTCCAGATGGGGCAAGACGAGCTGAAGACCGGGGATACGGAGGCAGCTTCGATCATTGTGTTTGAGTCTGTGAGCGCTATTGTTGACTTCATCTCCTTCTCCCCCCAAAGGATCACCGTGGACCGGCTGAAGTCAGAGCTGGTTCATATGCTGGTGCAATATCTGTACAAGTAGACAGAACCAGTGATTTCTCTATACCTCTGCACGCCAAATAACCTCACAACATATAGATTATCGCCAAAAAAAGAGCAAGCCCGCAGGTTACCCTGCAGCTTGCTCTTCTCTATTAACCCTTACGGATCAGCGTTTATCCTTCCAGAAATTGAGCGGCTCCATATCCTTCGTAATGAGCTTGAAGGTATAGCCTTCCTTCTTCAGCTTCTCCAGAATACGCGGCAGTACCTTGAGTGTAGCCTTCTGGTCATGCATCAGAATGACCGGATTGGTCTTGGACGCCTTCAGCTTGTTCACCTGATCCATCACGGTGTTATAGATTCTGTCGCTGTTCTGTTTGTATTTCCAGTCATAGGAATCCACGTTCCAGTCCCAGAGATGATATCCCTGCGTCAGGACTTTATCCCTGAAGGACTTGGTGAAATACGGCTTGCTTCCGTATGGCGTACGGATCAAGGTGGTGCTGGCTCCCGTCAGCTTCTTCAGTGTCGCATTGGCCCCCGACATCTCGGCAAGCGCCGCTGCCGGTGAAGCATAGAACTTCTCCTGGCGGTGGGTCACGCCATGCAGCGCTAAGCCATGGCCTTCTTTCGCAGTCCGCTTCACCTGGGCGGGATGCTGATTCATGTTGTTCCCCAGCATGAAGAAGGTTGCCTGTACGTCATATTTACGGAGGATGTCCAGCAGGTCGCCAGTCGTGGCTGACGGGCCATCGTCGAAGGTCAGGTATACGGTCCGGCCCGGCTTGCCCGGCTCAGTTGGTGTAACCGGAGTCGCTGGATTCGTTGGAGCTACCGGAGCCTCCGGCTTCAGCTCGGCAGCATATTTATCGGTGAAGGCTGCATCGGTAAGCTGCGCCGAGCCGTCCTTCACACGAAGTAAATATTTATCTCCCGCATAGGAAATGCTATACCCGAGGTAACCGCTGAGCTTCAGCGGAGCCATGAGTTTGCCGTCCTGTACGAAAGTGCTCATAGGCACGGCAGTCCCATCCTTCAGTACCGCACCTCCGTCCTTGCTCAGCAGGGTAAGCGAACCTGTCCCGCCGGCTACGTGAATCCCGTCCGTCAGGCCGGTAAGGGTCCATTTCAGCTCATCCGCAAGCGCGCGCAGCGGTACATAATAGGTGCCTTTTACGGATACAGCTTCAACCTTGCTTAATTTATCGTTGACTCCGAGTTTAAGAATAGTGCTATCACCTTTAGCGTTAGCCGGGACCTGCACAACCCCCATAATTAGGAATAAAGACATGAATAAGAGCAGAATTTTCTTGATGCGCACAGCAGCAGTCTCCAATCTATGTATATTTGTCTATCACTTTATCATATATACTTTCAACGTAATTTGAGAGATTGTAACCGCAAGCTAAGAAATTGTTACTCTTATGCAATGATAAATGAGGGTTCGCCATTATTTTCAGAAAGCACGCAATTCTCGTCGAATGCTGTCACAGCAGGCGTTACACGGTTAAATCAGCGGTTTTTGGCACAGAATAATTGTGACAAATTTAATAACAATATCGGAATTTTGAACAAAAATTGAACAACCTTAAAATTAGCTAAAGTGCGCCACTACAGTGATCTTTATCATACCCTTAGGGAGTTGTAACAATTTGATCACACATATTTAACTTGTTCGCCATTTTTAAGGTCTATTTTATATATTTATACAAAATATGTATTTTGCATTATGGGTAAGTAGTTCTTACTATAGATACAGATCAATGTACTTCCGTTAATGAACGGCGAATGAAAAGTAGTATTGAAGGAAGGAGTTCTATATGAAAAAAAAGGGACCGTTATACGCTCTGTTTCTAAGCCTGATCCTTCTCCTGCCGGGATGCAGCTCGATCGCTGTTCTGAACCCGAAGGGGCCGTCTGCCAGAACGTTATCTGACACCATTATCCTCTCAATTATTGTAATGCTTGGTGTTCTGGCAGTTGTCTACATCCTATACATCTTTGTATTGGTGAAATACCGTGCGAAGAAGAGTAATGAGGGTTACATTCCAAAACACGAGGAAGGCAATGTAGTCCTTGAGGCGATCTGGATTATTATCCCGATCATTATCGTAGCCTTCCTGTCTGTTGTAACCGTCAAGACGACAACCGAAGTGGAGAATGTGGCTGCGGATTATAAAGATCAGACTCCGCTGGTCATCTATGCGTCCTCCTCTAACTGGAAATGGCATTTCAGTTATCCGGAAGAAGGCATTGAAACAGTTAACTACGTGAATATGCCGGTACACCGTGCAGTTGAATTCAGAATGTACTCATTCGGCACCATTACCAGTCTTTGGATTCCACAGCTTGCCGGTCAAAAGTACGCCATGAGCGACATGCTGACAACGCTTCATCTCTCCGCTGATACGGAAGGCTCTTATATCGGAAAGAATGCTAACTTCAGCGGTAAAGGCTTCGCCCACATGGAATTCGAAGCACTTGTCCTGAGTAACAAAGGTTACGAGGACTGGGTGAAGGAAGTGAAGGAAACTGCACCTAAGCTGACTGAGGAAGAATTCAAAGGCCTACTGGCCACGGATTACCTCGGACGCAAAACGTATTCCTCCACCCATCTGGAGTTCAGCCCTCCTCCGGGAAATCACGGAGATCATATGAGCGGCGGCGGCAAGGAGATGGATATGGACAACGGCAATCCGGAGCATCAGGATAACAAGGAAATTCATCCGTCTCCCGAGCCGTCCAGCGGAACGGAATTCGACAGCAAGCCTGATCCGGAAGTCGATCAGCCGCTGCCAAGCTCCCCTGTCGATGAAAGCACACATGAAGGACACTAGCTCTCTGAAGAGCTTAATGCAACACACTGAAAGGAGCTACCCTAATGGATTTGGACAAATTTAAGGTTCACGGCGAACCCTTGATATACGGGGCCATGATCAGTATTGCACTGGCAACCATCGGGATTCTCGTAGGGCTTACCTATTTCAAGAAATGGGGCTATCTGTGGCGCGAATGGCTGACCACGGTTGACCACAAAAAAATCGGGATCATGTACATCCTCGCGGCGCTGCTGATGCTGTTCCGCGGCGGTGTAGATGCGATGATGATGCGTCTGCAGACGGCTGCGCCGGAAATGAAATTCCTCGATGCGCAGCATTACAATGAGGTCTTCACCACCCATGGTCTGATCATGATTCTCTTCATGGCCATGCCTTTTATCATCGGTCTGATGAACGTAATCATTCCGCTGCAGATCGGCGCACGGGACGTTGCCTTCCCGCGGCTGAACGCCGTCAGCTTCTGGCTCTTCTTCATGGGCGCCATGCTGCTGAACATTTCCTTCGTCATCGGCGGCTCGCCGGATGCGGGCTGGTCAGCCTACTTCCCGCTGGCGAGTCTTGAATTCAGCCCGACCGTAGGGAACAACTATTACTCTCTGGCCCTGCAAATATCCGGTATCGGTACGCTGATCACCGGGGTTAACTTTATCGTAACGATTCTCAAAATGCGCGCACCAGGCATGACGCTGATGAAGATGCCGATGTTCACCTGGTCCGTACTTATCACCAACGTTATCATTGTCTTCGCCTTCCCGGTTCTTACCGTAGCGCTGGCGATGATGATGTTCGACCGCCTCTTCGGCTCCCAGTTCTTCACGATGGCCAACGGCGGGATGGATATGCTCTGGGCCAACCTGTTCTGGGTCTGGGGACATCCGGAGGTCTATATCGTTATCCTTCCGGCCTTCGGTATTTATAGTGAGATTATCGCCACCTTCTCGAAGAAGAACCTGTACGGCTATACCTCCATGGTATTCAGCATGCTGATCATCTCGCTCCTGTCCTTCCTTGTATGGGCGCACCATTTCTATACAATGGGTCAAGGTGCCATGGTCAACAGCTTCTTCTCAATCACAACGATGGCCATAGCAGTACCTACCGGGGTCAAAATATTCAACTGGCTATTCACCCTGCGAAAGGGCAGGATTACCTTCACGACCCCGATGCTGTACACGCTGGCCTTTATCCCGATCTTCACGATCGGCGGGGTAACGGGCGTCATGCTGGCAATGGCCAGCGCCGATTACCAGTATCACAACACGATGTTCCTGGTTGCGCATTTCCACTACGTGCTGATTCCGGGTGCCGTGTTCGCCGTTATCGCCGGGTTCCACTATTGGTTCCCGAAAGTGTTCGGCTTCCGCCTGAACGAACGGCTGGGCAAGCATGCCTTCTGGTGGATCATCATTTCCTTTAACGTAACCTTCTTCCCAATGTTCTTCCTGGGACTGATGGGAATGACACGCCGTCTGTATACTTATTCTAAGGAATCAGGCTTTGGTCCGCTCAATATGCTGAGCTTCGTCGGGGCCGTCGGACTTGCGATCGGCTTCGTGATCCTGGTCTACAATATTTACTGGAGTACCCGCTACATGCCGAGAGATACAACCAACGATCCTTGGGATGGCCGGACGCTCGAATGGGCTACACACAGCCCGATCCCGCTCTACAACTTTGCGATTGTGCCTAAGGTTGAGACGCGCGATGCTCTATGGTCTGCGAAGCACGATAATATTCCGCTGTACACAGAGACCAAATACACCAAGATTCATATGCCCAGCAACACCGGCAAGCCGTTCATATTGGGTGTAGTCTTCTTCTTCCTCGGCTTCTTCCTGGTCTTCAGCATGTGGATTCCGGCGATTGTCTCGGGGATTGGAATCCTGGTTGTGCTGGCCTTCATGTCCTTCGATAAGGACCAGGGCTACTACATTCCTGTAGAAGAGATTGCAGCTACAGAAAAGAAACTGATGCGGGGTGAGACTGTATGAAAATAGATGCGTCCAAGCCGCTCGAATATTCAACGGAAGAGAACAGTAACAAGATCTTCGGCTTCTGGGTCTTTCTCGGAGCCGAGATCCCTCTCTTCGCTACGCTGTTCACTGTATATTTCGTAATGGTTAACCGCTATGCCAGCGGACCAAGCGGCAGCGAGCTGTTCGAGATCGGCCCGGTGCTGATGGAGACCTTCCTCCTGCTGTCGAGCTCCTTCACCATCGGTCTGGCTGTCCATGCTATGCGGCACGGCTACAAGAAAGCCATGATGGTCTTCATGGCGATTACGCTGGTGATGGGTCTGGCTTTTGTCGGTATTGAAATCGACGAGTTCTTCACTTATGTACATGAAGGAGCTACGCTGCAGACCAGCGGCTTCCTCTCCAGTCTGTTCATACTACTGGGAACGCATGGTCTTCACGTCAGCTTCGGTCTGCTGTGGGGAATTGGCATTATGATTCAGCTGTGGAAGCGCGGCATTACTCCCGCTACCGCCAACAAAACGTTCATCTTCTCCTTGTTCTGGCACTTCTTAGACGTGGTCTGGATCTTTATCTTCAGCTTCGTCTACCTGAAAGGACTGATGTGACATGATGAAGCAACTATTCCCTATTAAGCATGTGATGGGTTATGTAGCCTCTCTGGTCCTCTCTGCCGCTGCACTGATTGTAATTTACGGAGACCTGTCTTCCAGTGCCAATATGGTGGTGCTGCTGGTTACAGCGCTGATCCAGGCCTCCTTGCAGCTGTTTGTGTTCATGCACATCGGAGAATCGGCCGATTCCAAAAAAGAACTGTATATCAACATCGCATACGCCATGTTCGTGGCTCTGGTCACCATCTTCGGCACCCTGTTCATCTTCGTATGGGGCTGGTATGCTTAGCATGTAAGAAGCAGAGGAGCATTATGCTCCTTCTAGGAATCTATAATAAAAGCGGTCCGTATCCGGTAGATTTACCGGTGCGGACCGCTTTTTTGAATTTTAAAGATTGCCATCATGTTGATGTTCTACTTTAACTGGACTATACTGCTGCTGCTCCCGCTGTCATCCCGCTCTGTATACGCAAGCTGCTTGCCCGAGGGGCTCCATGAGGTGGTCATCGTTCCATTGCTCTGTGCAATCTGGACGGACTTGTCAGAAGACAGATCGTAGACATATAAGGTATTATTCGTTGTCCCGTTCTCCTCAATAGTTACACTATAGGCAATCAGCCGCTGATCCGGGGACCAGGAGACGGCCCCAAGCTCGGCGCCTTCCACCAGGGTCCGCGGATTCATACCGTCTGTGCCGCTGAGCAGCAGCGACTGGGTAGTCTCCTTATATTGCAGGATCAGCATTTGTTCTTCGTCAGGTGAAGGGATTACGCTGCTGGTACCCGGAATATTCAAGTCAGCCTTCGTCTTAGTATTCAGGTCCAAGCTATGCAGTGAGTCCTTCGAATTACTGGTGTAATAGATCTTATCCTTGATTTGTCTTACAACAATCAGACCTTCCCCGCCCAGTCCTTCCACCGGTGCGATCTTCATAGAAGTAGTCGCTGTATAAGCACCCCCGCTGTATGCAGGACCCACTACCGTATCCTTATCCGCCCAATCAGCCCCCATTGCTCCGGCAATGGTATCGCCCTTGATGGTGAAGGTCTTCTTGGACCCCAGGTCCATTACATTGTAGACTGGATCACCCAGGGAGAATTCACTATAGAGCAGAAACAACTGATCGGCGGACAGCTTGGCATCCCCCAGCATCATGTTCGCCTTCTCTGTAATCAATTCGTATTCGCCGGTATCCGGATGGAAGAAATACAGGCTCTGCGGATAGGAACCCTTCAGCTCTCCTGAGCTGATCGGCCCCAGCTTATCGTTCTGCTTGGACACGACAACGGTTCTATCGTCCTTCCAGTCGGAAATTGCTATTTTCTCATACTGTTTACTTTCCCCTACCGTTACCCCAGCAGCTTCAGCAGGTGCCGGTGTAACCATTGGCCCTTCCGTAGGCTGGGCAGAAGCTTCTACAGGAGCCGCTGTTGGCTGTGGGCTGGGGCTAACCGCCGGAGCACTAGCCTGATTCGAGCTACAAGCTGCAAGTGTCATTAACAAGGCTGGAACTATCGCCAGCTTCCATGTTCGGGTGTTCATTATAGAGACCGCCTCCTTGAGATTAATAATAATACGTTCAAAAGCCCGGCTCCGCCGAAGATGCCCGGGAATCTCCAGGGTTCCTCGGCCGAATCGGGCCGGGCTGATGTCTATTATAGCCGTTACAGCCGGAACCGGGCCAGATGCTTCTGCAGGTCCTCGGCCAGGGTAGCCAGATACTGTGCAGAGGAGGACATCTCTCCCATCGCGGTCAGCTGCTCCAGGCTTGCTTCGCTGGTGCCCTGAACGTCTGCGGCGCCTTTGCGTGAGATTTCATTCACCGTTGACATGGATCTGGCCACTTCCTCGGATTCCTGCGCGACATGGCCGATGACCTCTGTGATCTGCTCTGTCTGCTCACTGGCAGCCTGAATGGAGGTCTGGATCGCCGTAAAGGCTTCGGATACCACCTCACTCTGTGCTACACCGTGAGAGACAATCCCGGAGCCTTGCTCCATCGATTCTACGGCACTGGCGGTCTGTTGACGGATATGGTTAATGATCTCTGTAATCTGCAGCGAGCTTGTTCCGGTAGCTTCCGCCAGCTTGCGGATCTCACCGGCAACTACCGCGAAGCCACGGCCATGCTCGCCCGCCCGGGCGGCTTCGATGGAAGCATTCAGGGACAACAGATTGGTCTGGGTCGCAATCTCATTAATGGTTGTAATGATGGTGTTAATCTCTTCGGACAGGCTACCCAGGTTGCCGACAATCTGGCGGCTCGCCGAGACACTGGAGTCAATCTCCCGCATCTGGGCCAGAATCTGTTCTACTGCGTCTACACCGCGTTCCGTGGAGGAGGCAGCCTGCTCCATCAGGCGGGTCATTTCTTGGCCGCTATACCGGGCTTCGGCAATCTCATAGGACATCGTCCGTACAGACTGTGTAGTAAGGGTAATGCTCTCCGCCTGCACATCGAATCCGGCTGCAATCTCGCCTGAAGTCTCAGCGATCATCTGTGAGGCGTGCGCGGTCTGGTCGGCACTGGCGCTCATCTGTTGGGAGGAGGCCGAGAGAATCTCGGCGCTCTCCGAGACGCCGCGCATCATATTTTTCAACCCGTCCAGCATGGTATTAAACGATGTATTAATCTGGCCGATCTCATCCTTGGACCGGTAAGCGGCAGAGGCCGTCAGGTCCCCTTCTTCCGCCCGCTTCATCAGCCCCTGCAATTCCTTCAGCGGTCTCGTAATCAATCTGGTGATGATCACACTCAGGACAATACTGAGCAGCAAGGCCAGCGCAATCAGAATGCCGCTTAACGTAGCAGAGCTCTTGGCACTGTCAGCCGTCCGTGTATTATGGGCAGACGCATCCTGAATGAATAACGTCGCTGTCTCTTCAAGCAGCCGGACCATTTTGTCACGCAGCTCGTTAAAGGTCCGACCCGTGAACACCTGATACCCTTCGTCGTTAAGATCGTTATCGGCCAGATGGATAATATTATCACGCTGTGAACGGTAATCCGGCAGCAGCAGGGTATATTCGTTCACATAAGCTGCAATCTTGTCATTGTTGAATTCAATCTTCCTCAGTTCGGCCATCAGCTCATTATTTGTCTGGATATTCTCCTGAATTCTCGCCTTCAGCTCCTGCTTCTTCGCGTCATCCGTTGTAATCAGATCCTCCAGCAGAAAAGACTCAATCGCCCGGTTATTCCCGCGGATCTCCGTTACGAAATAAATCGGCTGCAGGTTCTGCCTGTATGTCTCTTCAGACCTCTCAGCCATTCTGGTTGTCGTCAGGATACCCGTTGTTCCGATCCCGATTAGTAGTAGAATAACCACTGCGATCAGTACAATCATTTTATGCTTAATCTTCAGATGTCTCATTTCCTGTTATCCCGCCTTCTCGATATCTAGCTGTAACCTTAATTATCGGAGAATAACATCGAATTGTTGATGGCCCTGCTAAGAAATTTGTCGAAAAAAGAAGAAAATTATCGTTTTGGTAGAGCGATATCCATTAATTATAATTCCATTCACTCTTGAAGCAAGCCATATTTCTTGCGGAATCTCTGCAGCACCTTGGTCCAGCCTCCGGCCAGCACCGCTAAGAAGAATACATTCGACAAGGCATGGGCCAGATCGAAATAAAAGCTTGCGGCAAACGTAACAGCAACCAGCCGCCAGCTAAAGGCATCCGGCAGACTGAGAAGGACCCAGATATTCATAATCCAGCCGAACAGGAACCCCCAGATGAAACCAAACACCAGCAGCCCGGCCCGCCGGCGCAATAGCCAGCTCCTCCGCAGCCACCCGGCTGTAAGTCCGGTCATACCCCAGGCAAACATCTGCCATGGCGTCCAGGGCCCCTGCCCGAAGTAAATATTAGAGACCAGGGCAGCGACTGCTCCGATGACGAATCCCGCCTCTGCCCCGAAGACATAAGCGGAGAGGATGACAACGGCCGACACAGGCTTTACCCCCGGTAATGCGGCAAAAGGAATCCGGCTGACCGCTGCAATAGCAGACAACACAGCCAGCAGCACGAGTTCACGGGACTGGAGCGATCGGCGCTCCAAACGGATGAACAGCGGCAGGAGAGCAGCCAGCAGCAGCACCACGCTAAGCAGCACATAATGCCGGTCAGTGAATGCT
This sequence comes from Paenibacillus sp. FSL R7-277, assembly GCF_000517965.1. Lineage (NCBI taxonomy): Bacteria > Bacillati > Bacillota > Bacilli > Caryophanales > Paenibacillaceae > Paenibacillus > Paenibacillus sp. FSL R7-277. The sequence goes on along the minus strand of NZ_ASPX01000110.1, from coordinate 3,282 downwards.
GCGGTAAGCGCAAGCCCGGCGGTGAAGAGTCCCAGGGCAATTAGCAGCGGAATGCGGAAGCGGGCCATGCGCGAATCACATCCTCTATTATCAATGCCTGCGGCAGCCAGTCCCGCACTATCCGGTTGACTGCCGTGGTATAGAAGTAATTGTTGCTGAAGAACTCAGCCGGTGTGCCCTCTGCCGTAATTCCCCCGTCAAATAGGAGTGCACAGCGCGAAGCATGCTTAGCCGCGAATTCTACATCATGCGTTACGATGAGAATACTGATCATCTGCCCGCGCAATTGCTGAAGCAGGGCGGCCAGCCTGTCTTTGGCGGCCGGATCAAGCCCCTTAGTCGGCTCATCCAGCAGCAGAATATCCGGCTTCATCAGCAGCATCATGGCAAGCGCGGTCTGCTGCTGTTGCCCGCCGCTGAGGTCATGCGGATGACTCTGCAGCACCTCCCGGAGCTGGAATACCGCCAGCAAAGCCTCAATCTCGCTTGCTGCTGCCTCTGGCGTTAACCCGGCGTAGCTCCCCATATGCTGCAGCTCCTCGGCTACCGTATCATAGCTGAAATAGAGCAGCGGATTCTGCGCCAGCAGACCTGTTGTCTTACCCTTTGCCAGCTCTATCCTGCCGCGCTGCGGCTTCATCAACCCGTTCAGCACATGCAGCAGGGTGGACTTGCCCGCACCGTTTCCGCCCATGACTGCCAGGAGCTCCCCCTGCTTAAGCGTCAGCGTGAGCTTCCTCAGGACCTCCCGGCCCTCCTTCTCATACCGGAAGGTCACTTCGCGGCAGAAGAGGAGAGTCTCTGCTCCGGCCGCTTGGAGTTCCTCTGACGAGGATTTCACGGATACTCCGGCGGGGGGTGGAGGTGAATCCCCCTCTGGAACAGATTGCATGCGGGAAACGAGGGGAGTCGTCCCTGCCTCCCTATTCAAGTTATTAACCAGTTCAGCGCCTGCGGCAGCGTCCGTTCCTGCCATCAGGGCATGCAGCCAGCGTCTGCCCTCACGCACGGTCAGCGGAATATTCTCCGGCGCAGCGGAATCCGCTTCCGGAGCAAGCGACAAGTACAGGCGTGAGGCGGCTGGCAAGTAACGCCCAGCGGAAGTCAAGGCTCCGCTGCCGGTCTGCCGGGCGAACAGGCGGGGAGCGGCATCTGCCAGCAGCTTGCCGTCTTCCAGCATCAGCACCCGATCGGCCAGCGGCAGCACCTCCTCCAGCCTGTGCTCGCTGATGATCACTGTGACCGCCATTTCCTCGTTAAGCCGCTGCAGCGCCATAATGAATTCCCGCGCAGCAACAGGATCAAGCTGGGAGGTTGGCTCATCCAGCAGCAGCACCTTGGGCTGAAGCAGCAGTACTGAGGCCAGGTTCATGAGCTGCTTTTGTCCGCCTGACAGCTCATGTACCGGACGGTAGAGCAGCGGCTCCAGCCCGAACAAGCCGCAAATCTCCGCCAGCCGGGTCCGCATGACAGCAGGCGGTAGCCCCAGGTTCTCCATGGAGAAGGCCAGCTCATGCCAGACCGTATCCATCACGATCTGTGCATCCGGGTTCTGGAAGACCATCCCGATCTCCCCGGCGGCCACCGCTGCCGGAAGCCCGGACAGAGGCTGCCCTTTGTAAGTCAAGGTTCCTCTGGATGAACCCACCGGAGTGAGCTCCCGCTTCAGATGACGCAGCAGGGTGGTTTTGCCGCTGCCGGACGGGCCGCAGAGCACGACAAATTCCCCCTCTTCTATGACGAACGATAGCTCATGGAGCGTGTCCCTGTCTTCTTCAGGGTATCGGAAGGATAATTGCTGTGCTTTGAGGATCTCCATAACCATTTCTCCTTTCCTTCCAGTCCCGCAGGAATCAGCACGAACAGGCAGAAGCTGCCGTACATGACGGCCTCCTGCCAGCCGAAGTCCGCTGGCCTCATCCGGGGATAGATCTCCAGCTTGCCGTAGCCCTGCACCCAGAACAGCAGCGTAACCACACCGCTAACGGTTAACAGCAGCATCACCAGCTTATCCTGCAAATCGGCCTTGTATATCGTGTAAGTGCTACGTTTGGTGCTGCCGTAACCACGGGCTGTCATGGAGTCTCCAGTCTGGAGGGCTTCTTCCAGCGACCAGGTCAGCAGCACTTTGAGCAGCGTCATTCCATCTGTCATTCTTTTCTTAAGGCTTCCCGTACCGGTATCTACCCCGCGCAGACGCTGGATCAGCGTAATCTGGCGCAGCCGCCGCTGGAACAGCGGCACGAACCGGATGGCCATCAGCGTCAGCAGCGCCGTTCTCGGCGCAGCCGCCGCGAACAGATACATGAATTTATCTGTGGTCACCGTGTAATTGTAGGATATAAACCAGATAAAAATAGTAAGCAGCATAGTCATCATCATCAGTCCATACAGCACAGCTTCCAGCGTAATAGGCTGATCCAGCCAGTAGAACAGAATATGCGCCCCTCTATGCGAGAACAGCGGGTTCAGCAAGGCCACGGAAGCTGCCATCAGCAGCATAAAAGGCAAGCTGCGCAACAGCTGACGCCCTTGTCCCTGCAACAGCAGCAGCGCCAGCAGTCCGGCTATCTCTGTAGCCAGAAATAACGGATGGAAGACCAGCAGAGTGAACAGCAGCAGCCCTGCATAATACAGCAGGGCTACTACCGGATGCATGGAACGAAAGCCGCTGCTCATGGCGCTTTGGCCCCCAGGTCTTTGCCTAGATCAAGCGTATACAGCCACTCGATGGTATCCCCGGGCTCGACGATCCAGCTACCCGCAGCCTTGGAGGGAAATTCTCCATTGACCTTGTACATCCAGCCGCTCTCTGCCCCGTGATCACCCTCGTACAAATTATCTATACCTTCCACGTAAGCAAAAGCCTTGCTGCCCTGATATTCCATCTGGATCTTCTGTGCCCGTGTAATCCGCTTCAGCAGGTCCAGCACACTCTCGCCCTTCTTGATCTCGTACTGGGCAGTGGCCAGAATCACGCCATGCTCCTCATCTCCGGTGATGGAGAGAGTGACTACGTTGTCCGGCTTGGGTGTAGCCGCCGCAGCGGGCGCGGGGGTCGGCGGCTTGGGTGTGGCCGCCGGGGACTTGGCGGGCTTGCTTGCGCCCGCCGAAGGCTGCGTCGCCGCTGCGCTTGGCGACGCCGGCTTGGCGGGCTCGCTCGCCGATGGCTGCGTCGCCGCTGCGCCTGGCGACACCGGGGACTTGGCGGGCTTGCTTGCGCCCGCCGATGGTTGCGTCGCCGCTGCGCTTGGCGACGCCGGAGCTGCCGTACCTTCCGCA
>NZ_ASPX01000109.1:0-5148 GCF_000517965.1 Paenibacillus sp. FSL R7-277 | reverse complement strand
CGTCTCCAGGCCGCGGCGTCTGCGCGGCCGGGGTCCCGGCGGGCGGCTGCGGGCCGCCGCCTGCCTGATCCGGCTGCCCAGAGGAGCAGCCGGGGAGCAGCAATACCATCAGCAGGAGAAGCAGCGGAGCCAGCCTTCCCCGGCCTCTTTTGACTAGATAGAACATTACCTGCACACCTCCACAAAAAGGGAAAAGAACGGGGGCCAGTCAGCCTGTTCCCCGTTCCTTCATACACCTTATGCTTACTTTTCAAGACATATCCGAACTAATTCCAAGCAAAATCGCCTGTCTAATGAACTTGCAACGCTTCAATAACCCTATACGCCTCAACTACTCATCGGCACGGGGGCGGTAGTTGGATTTTCTACACTTAATTATTCTGGTTACGCACCTGTATAGAAATTAGTTGGATTTCAGGCATCTAATTCTGCCCACAACCCATCATACGGGAGCTTCGGGCGTGAATAAGTGTTGTTTTTCCAACTAACTCCCGCTTTGCAGCAAATCCTGCCAGATTAGATGTCATTTATCCACTTATTGTCCGCCCCAGCGTACAGCACCCATCCTGCAGCGGAATGGAAATTTCAACTAAACTATACCATCCCCTACTCTTACTCAACTATGGCAATCTAACCGCTACAGCAGCAGCCATCTCACGGGTTACCACAGCAGTAGGCTCGAATGCGCCGCCGGTGCCGCTCATATATCCAAGTCCCGTCACCGTACGGACAGCGGACAATGCATAGTCGCTAATCTTATCTTCATCGCTGAATTTACCAGCCCCTGCTCCTGCTCCGGCTGATGTAGCATCCAGCTTAAAAGCTCTAACCATCATCACAGCCATATCCTGGCGCGTAACCAGCCCGTCCGGTTTGAACGTTTTGGCGCTTACGCCGCTGATAATTCCTAGCTCCTTCGCCCGGTTCACTGTTCCATAATACCATGTACCGGCCTTAACATCACTGAACGCCCCAGCAGAAGACGCCGCAGACGGCTCGTTGCCGGTTAACCGCAGCAGCAGCGCTGCAAATTCAGCACGGGTAATATTCTTTTTCGGTGCAAACAGCAGGCTGTCCTCACTCACACCATTCATCAGCTTGCGGTCATACGCCGTGTATACCGACTCCAGCGCCCAAGGCGAGATCGACTTCACATCGCCAAAAGCCGGACGGTCCGCCGCCGCAGAAGCCACCGTTACCGGGACCGTATGACGCACGATGGCCGGGGTTTTATCCTTCAGATATCCCGTAACCGTCAGGGTATATTTATTTGCTGGCAGTCCTCCGGCAACAACAGCTACGCCCGCAGCATCTGTAACTGCTGTTTTGCCGCCGATGGTTACCTGTACGCCTGCTGCCGGTGAGGTTACCGGATCGGAGGTGAAGGTCGCCTCATTCCAGACCCATTGCTTCTGGGTTACCTGCACCTTCAGATCTTGTCCAGGCTGCGGCTGTGCGGGAGTCACGGTTACGGCATCAACCACCTGCGTGTTGTCCCCGCCATAATAGATCACAACGCGGTCATTCTCCTCCAGCGCGAAGTCGCCCATCCCTACACTTGGATAGATCCATGCTCCGCCGCGTGCGACTACATACATCCAGCCATCATATCCGCCAAAAGTACCCGCAATCACGCCGCCGATCCCCGTCACATAATTGCCTGCTTCATTGACCAGAGCCAGGCGCTTGGCTGCTGCTGTCTTATCCAGTGCCGTAAGCACATTTCCGGCGTACACGCTGCCCTCAGCCAATGTTCCATTCGGACCTTCAACTGTAACCGAGACACTTACCTGAGGATTCTTCACTGGTGTGCCGCTAAAATCAAAGAGCTTACCGCCTGTTCCAAACAGCTTGTACGCTACCAAAGCCTCCAGTGCCTGCTCCGTTGAGAGCGGATTGGAGCTGCCGCCCGCAGTGTGGACGAATCCGCCATCTGCTGCGCTGAAGCTCAGCAGCTTGCTGACCAGATTGATTTGGCCTTTGGTATACTCTGCTCCCGCCGGATCAATGCCGAAGGCAGACAGACCGATAATGGCTTGAGCTACACTCTCGCTGCTGTCGCCATATCCTCCGTTCTTATCCTGTGCCTTAGCCAGCCAGGCTGCCGCCCGCTGACCGGCAGCATTCACTGCCGCTTCCTGCTTGTGTCCAGCCAGTGCGTTCAGCACCATCGCTGTCATATCCGGATCACTCGCACCCGTGGTCAGGGTGAAGCCGCCGTCCGGGTTCTGTTTGGCCAGAATCTCTGCCAGCAGCTTAGATTGTGTCCATTTTGCATTTGCCGGGATCGTATAGCTGCCGGAATCCAGAGCCAGCAGTGCATAGACCGGATTATTCAGCGTCTGGCCGGTAATTGCATCGTGATTGTAGAGCTTCTCAATCAGGTTATAGCCTGCCACATTCGCCGGGTCGCCGCCCAGTGCCTTAACGGCAAGCGTGATCCGGGCATAGTCCGTAGCTCTGGCAAAAACACCCTTAGCCTCACTCACTTTGCCTTCAAGCGCCTTCAGATAGCTGGCAGGAACCTTGTAGCCTGCTTGCGCAAGGCCAATCGCCTGCCAGTCCGACTGGACTCCGTTCTTCAGCATGAACTCCGCAGTAGCATAGACTGCAGCGGTTACGCTGGCCGCCTCACTTGCGGGCAGAGCGGATACCGCGGGTGCGGAAGTCCCGCCTGCCTGTGCAGCAGCAGCTTGTCCTGCCGGGGTTACAGCTGCTCCCAGCAGTGCCAACAGCATAATGACAGCAAGTCCCAGCCGAGTGAACCTGGATGATAGAGAATGGTTCTTCATAACTAACCTCTTTCCTGAAATAGAATGGATGAATCCTGCTTCCTTAAGCAGATAGAGCGGCAACCTAAAGACCGCCCTGTGCAGGGCGGCCGGGGAAGAATACAATACAGGGCAGCTGAAGGAGCCGATTGCTCTCCCACATTACATACAATACAGCATATACAGCCCTCGCCAATATCAGCATCTGCTTCCACATTCTTACCCCCGAAGAATAGAAACAACAACGAAAAAGGCAGGTCTCCTGGCTCATACTTCACCGCTTCCCCCGCCTTCCCATCCGCTTAGCAGACAGTGGCTCCTCAGGAGTTGCTCCGTATTTACAGTGGCGGGACCGCGCCGGACTTGCACCGGGCTTCCCTTTTAAGCAGATTCCTCTATTAGACATAGCCTTGCCAGCATCTGCTAGCGACAGCGCACGGCCTCTAAGGCAATCTGCACCTTTTCCTCAAGCTTATTAAATTTTAATATTCTCAAACCATCATATCGACTATTCCCCTGTATGTCTATAGACAAGCTATTTCTATTCCATCCACTCGAGTTCCGCCCATTCTGCAGCAAAAAATCCTGAACAGCACATGCCCGCTCCCCCGGCACATCGTACTATTCAGGACTATGGAGTGACTCTTCTGCTGTTAATTAAGACGTTGGCGGTACTAGCGGAGACAGCGGCAGCAGGCGATTGTATTATGTACATTAGAATTCGTGTAAAAGCGGCCGATAACGCATTCTGCTGCATTTCATACAATCGATTGTGGCAAATAACCTTCCGCCGGGCCAAATCCCCAAAATCTAATGTACCGAATACAACAGAACACCATATAAGGCTCGATATGCCTCATTCTAGTGTACAAAGTGCAATCGAGCAGCTTCATTCGGACACTAGCACACTTAACTAATTACTTTATGCTCGTATCAGCCTGCCGGAGCGCAAATCATTGTACTACATAAAGTAGTATGCACCAGGCTCTGACCAGTCCACCATGCCGCGCTGTATGCGCCCACAGCAGATCAGCTACCGCTAGTCGATCATCAGGTTCTAACTAATCAGCATTCATTTAATCCCCTAGCTTGCTGGGGGGCTGCCGTACCCCGACTAACTAAGGTGCTATTCTAGGTGCAAACGTTATGCTTAAATGCAATCTGTACAACTAAATCGTCTGATTTACCGCCAAATGTACTTTTAGCTGTATTTCATGCACCTAAAATGCTTCTGTACCCGGCTTTTCGCCCATTCGGGCAAATTTAGTTGTATGGAATACAGTTACGAGAGGAGCGTCTTCCTTTTCACTGTTTTTAGTTGTATAGAGTACACCTATCACTGTAAGCAATGCTACTCCGTACCATCACTTGGTATCGACTCAAAACCGTCAGTTAGTTGTGTGAGTCGGCTGAATGACTAAGGAGCGTTACTCGTTAGCGTTAGTTAATAGTGCTACTCAGAACGTCAGTCGGTTGAGTGAGTCAGTAGCGTTGGTCGATAGCATCAGTCGATAGCGTTAGTCGATTGCGTTGGTTGATAGAATCAGTCGGTAGCGTTAGTCGATTGCGTTGTTTGATAGCGTCAATCGATTGCGTTGGCCGGTAGCGGCAATCAATTGCGTCAGTCGATTGCATTATCCGATCGCGTTAGTTAAAAGCTTACGCAGCCTGCTTGTTGCCGCTGTGTTATTCCGCGTTCGTGTCCGCTTCCGGGCTTGCGGAAGCGGATGGCTCCGCACTAGGCGCGGCTGTAGCTGTGGCCTCCGGGGCGCTGCCCGGATCTGCCGCCAGCTTCAGCGAGTATCTTCCGGCGGTGATCATATCACCTGCCGCCAGCTTCGCGCCTGCTGAAAGCTCCACCGTCACCTCGTATACGCGTGACGGAGGAGTCCCCGCCGCCGCTGGAGAGGCGGCAGCTCCACTATCCGCGCCGCTGTCTACTCCGGCTCCTGTCTCGCCCTTCGCATCGCCGTCCACTCCGGCACCTTCCTTACCGCTCGCATCGCCGTCTACTCCGGCTCCTGTCTCGCCCTTCGCACCGCCGTCCACTCCGGCACCTTCCTTACCGCTCGCATCGCCGTCTACTCCGGCTCCTGCCTTACCCTTCGCACCGCCGTCCACTCCGGCACCTTCCTTACCGCTCGCATCGCCGTCCACTCCGGCGCCTGCCTCACCGCTCGCACCGCCGTCTACTCCGGCACCTGCCTCACCGCTCGCACCGCCGTCTACTCCGGCTCCTGCTGCAACCTGGCAACTGCTAACCGTTGCCTTAACCTCGTAGTCCGTAACGCCGCTGGCGGACTCCACACCGATCTGCTCCGGCTTGAAGGCGGAGCATTCCGCGGCATCAGTGAAGCTGAACAACAGCTTAACGGCG
>NZ_ASPX01000108.1:0-109060 GCF_000517965.1 Paenibacillus sp. FSL R7-277 | reverse complement strand
CCCCCCCTCCTCCCCCCGCCAGTCCCCGCGTCACCGCCGATAAGCCGGACAGAGACCGGGGCCGCTACAGCGGCTTGTCCGGTCACTGCCGGAAGCGGGCTGGGGCTGGCCACCGGCGCAGCTGTATCCTTGCCGCGTCCCCCTAGCTGGCTAAGCAGGATAACCGCCGCAATCAGAATGATCCCGAGGATGCTCCCTGAGATCAGGATTTGAAATCGGCTGCGGCTGACCCACCGCGCCAGCGGCGAAGCCAGCTGGGCGCGGGCTTCATTGTAGACAGTCTGCATAGCAGGCGTTGCTGTGTCGAGATGGGTTTTGCGGAATTCCCGGTTCTTGAACGCCTCGCGGTCACTCTTCAGGAAATATCTCAGCACAGCCCGCTTGTAATTCGGCCACAGCTTCTTGCCTGAGCTTGCGAACAGCCAGCTATGCTGCGACCAATCCAGGAACCGGTACACCGTCTCCTTGTCATTGCCCGCCTTGCGGACCACCAAATCCAGCAGCGCATCATAATCCAGCGGCCCGCCTTCACGTTCACTGCTGTGATAAAAGGCCAGCGGCAGCCGGTCGAACGGCTCCAGGCTCCGCGCTTCCTTCAGCCACCTCGCACCGAGCAGTTGTACATCGTCCAGCTCACGCGGCGTCAGTCCGGCAAAAATCTCCTCGTCCGGCGACTCCTCCCCGAACCAGCGGTAGGCCGCGCACAGCGCATTCGCTTTGCGCTTCGCAATCGCATCGAGCGGCGGCTGCCAGTCTGCCGTATCCCGGTAACGCAGGAACGAGATCTCTAGCAGCTGCTCCATAGTCAGCTCGTCCAGCGAGAGCCGGTTCAGCAGGAAGCGGTCAGCAACCGTGCCGAGCTCCTCCATAACGGACAAGGCCTCCGGGTATACGCCGCCTCTGCGGCGCTGCTTCTCTGCCTGCTGGACCGCTTCATGAACAGCCGTTACCGCCGCTACCGGATCGGATTCCCGCTGCAGCTTCTCCAGCAGATATTCCTTGAAGGTATCCCGTACCGCTGCCTGCTGAAGCACCTCCGGAAGACTCCGGCCGAAGTGGCCCACGAGGCGGAGGATATCCGCCGTTCCGGCAGCGGCAGCCAGCCGGGATTCCAGATACGGCTCGAACAGCGCCCTGCGGAAGAGAGATTGGGACAGCACTTTTTTGAAGAACGCCTCACTAAGCTCCGCATCGCTCTCAATAATCCCGTAAGCCGCCGCCAGCACATCCTCCCGGCCCCCGGACTGGCAGTTCAGCATCCCGTTGATGAAGTAATCGACGATCTTCACCCGGTAATTATGGCCCGGCAGCGCGTAATACGCCTTGAACTGTTCCAGGATCTCCGTTGACGGAATCCCCTTCTTACGGATCAGATCATATTCGCGGTCGAACCGCTCCAGGAACATATCATTCAGCCGCACCCGCGAGTCCAGCTTCCCCTCCGGCTTCAGATAGGACAGCAGGCCGCTAAGTATAGCGTTCTTGTTGTCTGTATATAAGGCTTCATTACCTTGCTCGATTTCATAAAAAACCGCCAGCTCATTGTAGAGCGCCAGCGACAGCTTACGCTCCGCACTCTCCCCGAGCAGCAGGCTATCGGCAAACTTAGCGAAATCACGGAGGCTTCCGCCCTTCTCCACCAGTGTCTTCCAGGCCAGATCGGCATAGATCTTCCGCGACTCGCCGAAATCGGTATTCAGGAACCTTGCGCCGGCCAGATCGAAGATATAATCCTTCTCGATATTGCGGTCGCCCGGACGCAGAGAGCCCTTCTCCACGAAGGTCAGGTGAATGTATTTGCGGCTCTGCGGCTCCTTGGCATACGTGATCACTCCCAGCCTGCGGCGGAAGTCATACGGCAGCGCAGCGAAGATGACCTCCGTCAGCCGGGCCGCACGCTGCGACAACTCACTGATCGGCACATCCAGCGCTACATAGATTTTCTTCTTCCCGGCTACGGACAGCATCACCGCCTGCAGCAGGGCCTTGAACAGATCTTCTGTGAATCCTAGACCTGACAGCACCGTACGCGGATCAGACGGCTCGTCCAGCTCGCGGGTTGCCACGGGAATCGACTCCAGCTCAGGCAGTGTCCCGCCAGGTTCCCCCTCATAGCTCCGGGCAAACCCCGCATGCAGCCAGCTTCCATACCCTTCGACAATCTCTTCGGAGCGGATAGGCGGCACCACGAAATTATGAGCAAAAAAAGCGCTCCGCTGCCCCGTGAAATCCGCCGCCAGATAACGGCTCTCTCCGATCACTGTCTCGTTGCTCTCCGTATGGAACAGATGCAGCGCAGCCGGATACAGCTCCTCATCCTTCTCGCCGCGTGCCGTAAGCTCAGCCGGGGCATCGTAGAGGCAGAAGGGGTGCAGGATTTTTTTGACAAAATTATTATCGAGACTCTCCGATTTCGCCACCGTATCGAAGCCCTCTGTCGAACGGTATACACCGCGGCGCTCGCGGGTATACATCTGCTGGGTGATCATGGACCCTGACAATCTGTTCACGGCCCGTCGCTCCCCTCAATATAATTCAGCTTGTGCAGCAGCCAGATGAACGGCTCATCGACCCGGATCGGACTGACCACGCCTTCCACCTTCTGATTGACCGGATTGCTGCCCAGCGCAGACACGGCGAAATACCCCGTATTGGCAAAATACACATCCATCGTATCCTTGAACGGCCGGTCCACCTTCTCAATGAAGCGGCGGATTTCACCGTCGATGTTGTGGAACTCGTCCAGGTTCAGCGTTTTGCGGTGTACATAGTTGTTGAACACATTGCTGTTCGACTTGATATAGTCGCCATCCTCATCCTTGAGGGAGTGGAGCATATCGCTTTTGGCCAGGACGACTGCGGTCGGAATCTCGGTCTTGCTCTTCTCCTGATAGGCGATGAAATCACCGAACATGGTCAGCACCACATCACGCGGCTCATCATACTGAGATACCCACTCCCCCGGACGGTCACCGAAGTTAATGCGGATCTTCTCCCGGACCGAACGGATCTGCAGCGGATCGACCATGAACAGAATCCCTGCGGAGTTCTTGATATGCTGGCCGTGCAGGCCCAGGTAATCCTGATCGACCATGCCTTCACCGGCCACATCGAAGAACACCAGCGTCAGCGGGGGCTTGGACTCGTCCTTGAACACGAACTGGAAAATAAACGGCTCCTGCATCTTCTCCTTCTGGGTAGACGCCAGCAGATCCCCCCGCTCGAACAGCGGCTCCTCATACAGGGTGCGGAATTTGCGGCTGATCTCGGCATTCAGCGGCATACAGGCTGCGTCGAAATGCCCTGCCGTTGTATGCTGGAGCGTATGGATCAGCGAGGTCATATAGACAGACTTCCCGACCTGGGAAGCTCCGATAATCGAGATAATATTGCTAGGCACCTTGCCGGCTGTTACAGGCAGCTCGTTATGGCAGGACGGACAGAGCCGTCTGCGGGTCATCACCCCATAGCGGTCGGTGAGCCCGGTCAGCACGTTGTCGGTATAATGATGGTACTCCTCCGGGATATCCGCCGGATGCAGAACCGCTTCCATATCATCTACCGTATCGAGGCCGAAGCGCTCCCGGTATTTATTCAGCAGATCATCCTCACCGAGCGCATAATTCTCATCATCCTCACGGCTGTGCATGGCCCGGAACACCACTTCCTCCGGCTCAAAGCGCGTGAAGCAGAAAGGGCAGACAATATCGTAATACAGCGGCCTCGCTGCGGGCTGATTCTTCTTCATGAAACGGCTAAAAAAAGACATCTCTCATCCTCCTCAGGGTTGTGTCAGCACCCGGTATGCTGCTCCCGCTCACTCGGGAACCAGCTCATAATACGCCCCGTATTTAGGCCCATCGGTGAAAAAAATACGGATAAAGTCGTCCTTGCCGACCTCAATCGGCGGGAGCTGGTTGCGCCCGGGAGCGAAGTCCTGGACGAACGGGAACCTTGCACCGTCCTCCTTGGAGGATGGGTGCGCATCCCGCTTTTTGACGTAGCAGAGCACTTCCTTCGGCACCGGCACCTCGGCAGTAATCGTCATCTGCACGGTTTTCAGCTTGCTGAATAACCCTTTTTTGTGCTGGACCGCGTAGTAGATCCTCGCTTTACCCGCGCTGACGAGCGCCCGGTTACCGCCATCCTGCTGGCGGACCAGCAGCGTCTCCCCATTCCCGCTAAGCCGCACGTAAATGGTATAAGCCACCATCCCGATCTCGTCCAGCCGGTCCCGGTACCCGTTATTCGCTTTGTACTCTTCACGCGTATAGAGCTTCATGCCCGAAGGCGGATGCTCATGACTGTCCGGTGCCTCCGCGGAGGCCTTATGAATATATACCGCCTGTACACCGTCCGGCCAGCGCCAGCGCAGCGTACAGAACCGGTCCTCCACTCTGGATACAACTTCGGTAATCACCGGTGCTCCAGCGTCTGCCTCGGCGTACTTCATGGCAACCTGCCCCTTTCCCTGCATCTGGCTTAGAACCCTTTACTGCCGCGGTTACGGCGGGGTGAATGAATACTGTCAGCAGGCGCATTAGCAGCTCCGGCAGCTCTTCCCCGGCGCGACAAGCGCCCTTCCCCTACAGGCACGATATATGTGAACAAGGTGAGAATAGCCGCCAGAACGAGCAGCGCCAGTAGCCGGGTCATAGGGTCCCAGAGCGTGTCGCCGTTCAGGCCCGATTCCAGAATCAGCCCCGCCACAAGTCCCGATACCGCGCCCCCGATACTGAAGCTCCGGGCCAGATGGCGGTTATCGAACACAATGCCAAGGCCCAGACCCAGCGCCGTGCCGAGCAGCATCAAGGCCAGCACACGCACCACAGCATAATATGGGCTGTCCGCAGTCTGGTCGCTGCGTTCGGTCAGCAGTGTCCGGTCTCCCAGACGGTCATAAATCTGCTGGAATACGTCACCGAGCCGGTTCGCATCGGCCACATCATAATACTGTCCACCGGTGCCGCTGGCGATATTCTGGAGCAGACTTGCGCCGGACGGATCATCCAGGGCCAGCCCGATCGTATTCACTTTTATTCCCCGTGCCACATAGTCTGTCAGCTCCGTAGAGGTATTGAACTGGCTGACACCGTCGGATAAAAGAATAACCATCGCCCCGCGGTCCGCGCCGTCTTCATGAATCACCTTCATCGCTTCGGCCAGCGCGCCGCTGATGTTCGTTCCGCCTTCGGTCGTCTTCAGACTGCTGATGACCTCCATGACCTTCTCGCGGTTCGCCGCTTTGGAGAGCGGGAGCAGCGGCTGGACCACGGAAGCCTCATTGCTGAAGGTAACTACAGCGACTTTGTTGTCTTTTTTGAGCTGCTGCACCAGATTCTTGGCCGCCGCGTAGCGCCGGTCTGACGGGTCGCTCTGCATCATGCTGCCGGAATCGTCAATCACCATGACGACATTCTTAACCGGCTTGCTGCCGCCGAAGTTGAGCTCGTACACGAACTCAGTCAATGTGCCCACGCCGAGCAGCAGCACAACCATGAGCGGGAACATTTTCCATGAGGTACCCAGATAACGCAGCTTCCAGGACTGTCCGTTCAGCCTCGGCGAGATCGTCTCTGCGACCAGAGCGCCTATTCCAACACATAAGGCCACGATGGCAAAATAAATGCCAACCAGCACCATCTGAGGTAAATCATACGGCCTACGGTCCAGCAGCAGCTCACCGAGCACAAACGCTACACCCGCGCCGAGCAGACTGAACAGCAGCAGGAGCAGATTGATTTTTCGCTGCATTGCATTTCATCCTTTCCGGGAAAAGCTTGATCAACACACGCTTCCCCATTCCATTCTGTTGCACATCCGGCAGCAGAATGAATGAGAATTGTCCTACAAAGCCTGTTAGTGTAGGCCCGTACCCAGGTCCGAGACCCGGAGCCTGGGCATTATTATGGTGAACCCTCGGATTTCGGCCGCACCCCTGTAATCAGGGGCATTAGTGCTCCTCATTTGGTGGTTCGGCGCACTTTCGGTAAATTCAGGGGCACTAGTGCTCCTCATTTGGTGGTTTGGCGCACTTTCGCTGAAATCAGGGGCACTAGTGCTCCTCATTTGGTGGTTCGGCCTACTTTCGGTGAAATCAGGGGCACTAGTGCTCCTCATTTGGTGGTTTGGCGCACTTTCGCTGAAATCAGGGGCATTAATGCTCCTCATTTGCTCATCTGGCGCGCGTACGGCGAAATCGAGATCACTATTACTTACACACGTCAGCACCAGAGGGATTCATCCCCTTCATTCAACCATCCAGCCCACTTTCAGCAACATTAGAGGGATTTATCCCTCTGTTTCCACCATCCGGCCCACTTTCAGCAACATTAAAGGGATTTATCCCTCTCTTTCCACCATCCGGCCCACTTTCAGCAACATTAAAGGGATTTATCCCTCTCTTTCCACCATCCAGCCCACTTTCAGCAACATTAAAGGGATTTATCCCTCTCTTTCCCGCCATCCGGCCCATTTCCACCAGCATTAAAGGGATTTATCCCTCTATTTCCGTCATCTGGCCCAATTTCCGCAGCACCAAAGGGATTTATCCCTCTCATCCCGCCGTCCAGCCTACTTTCAGCAGCACCAAAGGGATTTATCCCCTTCATTCCGCCATCCGGCCCATTTCCACCAGCACACGGTCAGCCGCCGAACTCGCGTGGACTATAGATCCTGCGGTTGTGTTAGCCTGACCTAATATGTTTGCGATAGTCTGACCTAATATGGTTGTGATAGTCTGACCTAATATAATAGTTTGTCATAGCACTCATCTAATCTAGTCCGCTCATCAGCACTCCGCTCATCTCATCCCGGCTCTGCTCATCAGCACTCATCCCATCTATTCCCTACTCATCGCATCTCCGGCAGTTTCTCTTCTTCCAGACCGTGTAGCTGGTATCCGTTGCCGGCATAAGTCTCGTAATAGACCTTGCCGTTGCGGTAGTAGAGCAGATCCTCCAGGTGGAAGCCGCCCATCAGGTTCAGCTTCTCCACGCCGCTGCGGCGCTGCTCATGTACGAAGCCGAGCCGGTAGATGCGCGTGGTCTCGTCTGCACTGAAGGCATAACGCAAGAATTCAGAGGAGCTGTCGCCGAAGAAGTACTTCTCCTCGTGGCGGTGCTCCTGCGTGTACTCGAACAGGCGGACATTCATCGCCGCCTCCTCCTCCAGACTGCGGTAGAGCTGCTTGAACAGCTCCTCCTTGGAGACGATATCCCGGTTCTCGTAAGCGGCTGCAACATTGGCGCGCCGCAGTAGCTCCTCCTCGAACGGGAGCGTGAACGGCCCCGCCGTAAGCAGCTCCCGGCGGCACAGCCCGATCAGCCGCTCAGCCACCGCCTGGCCGCCTCCGTTCACCAGCAGCCCGGAGAGACTGCCCATGAACCGCTCGCTGAAGAATATCCCCGCCCCGCGCCGGTTCTCGATGTCCTTCATGACCTCATCCGTCACCGTGCGGTAGTACTCCATAATATTCTGATCTACCGTCTCCTTGCTGCGGCCGATGCTGGCCAGAGCGACACTCTGCAGCTCCTCCTCCAGCGCTTCCATCTTCGCAACCTTGGTCTTGCTGTCTGCATGCAGCTGCTCCAGTGCAGCGTCATAGCGGAGACAGAGGGCCAGCTCGCTCTCCAGCAGCAGAAGCTCATACTTCTTGCCGTAGACGGACTCGAACAGGTAATGAATGAAATTGCGCACCGTCCGTTTGTCCAGCAGCGGCACCCGCTGGAACGGCTGGCGCTCCACGCTCTCCGCATAGAGCCGCTCCAGCTCCTCCTGACCGGAGAGCAGGGCGGAACGTAGTCCGCCCATATGCTGGCGCAAGGCCTGCAGGACGCTGCCTCCCTCACCTGTCTTCTCACTGGTCCATTCCGCCAGCTGGTAGAAGGTGACCGGGGAGGCTCCTGCTTCCCCGGCAGCCAGCACTCCGGCCCACTCCCGGGCCGGATCAATCCCGGCAGCCCTACGGGCAGACACCTCCGCAAAATTACTGCGGAAGTAAGCCTGCGCCCCTTCCCCGAAGAGCAGCTCCTCAGCCTCGCGCAGCGAGAGCATCCGCAGCTGCGAATAGGACGGGCGTCCATGGCTCATCAGCCCGGTCATCTCGGCAAGAGCAGATGCCTCCGGCAGCAATTCCGCCGCGCGGTCCCGCAGGGTATCCGCTCCAAGGCCAAGCATCGCCTGCCGCTCCTTGAGACTCCGGGTATGGCCTGCACGCAGCCGCCCGGACAGATAATGCAGCGCATGGTACAGCACCGCCAGCGCAATCTGGCGGTTCGGCCGCCGCACCGCCGAGAAGCCGGCAGACGCGTAGCCTTGTCTGCCTGTGCTGCCGCGGATGCCGCTTTTGAACGTCATATTATTGTAGCCGCCGTGCCCGGAGGCCTGATCGGCCGCAGGCCGGACCCGGTTCTTCAGCAAGCTGATGTGGGCGATAATCTCGTAATTATCGTCCATGCCATGGACGGACATGAGTCCGCGCTCGTTCTTGTCGGAGAGCAGATAGACCAGGTCGAACAGCGGAGAAGGGCCATGCGTCACCGGAATGGACAGCCCTTCCTCCGTCACCAGCAGCGGAGCGCTTAAGGCATAATCCGCCGCCTGCATCCCGTCCAGCTCACGCAGACAAGCCAGCCCGACCGAGCTGGAATAGCCGAAGTTATCCCCCTGCTCCCGTTCGTTAATCAGCGCATACAGATCCATCTGTACCGATTTGAATGACTGGCTGAGAATTGCGCGGGCCAGCAGCACGATCTCCGGCAACAGCACATTCTGCGGGTCATCGACCCGTGTAATGACAGACAGATGGATGACGTCAAAAGAAGAATATAGCCGCCCGTAATCCGCTATGCTATTGCTTAACTGACGCAGCGTCCGGTTCATGCCGGCCAAATACTGGCTATCCTCATGAAATTCACGGTATAGCTCACGCCGGACCGTACGCGGATCACGCCCTGCCGTATCCGGCAGGGTCATGTGCATCACGCGTTCATGGACGCTGCTGTTTCCGCTGCCGATCCGCCCCTTGACCCCCTCCTTCTCCTGTGTACTGCCGCTGCCGTTATGCGAACCGGCATGCAGTGCCATCACGCCGCCTGCATTGTCCCATTTACGCTGGCAGCGTTCCAGCACCGGACCGATGGCCGGGGTCACCTTATCGCCCAGGAACAGGAACAGCGCAGGGTAATGGATACTGCTGCGCCCATCCCCCTTATTATGCTGTGCTTCCTCCTGGGCAGCGTATTGCTCGGCATATTGTAAGGCCTGATCTCTGATCATAGGCCTACTTCAGCTTTCTGCGGATGCTGCCAAGCTTGCCGGTCAGGCTCTTGTAGAAGCCGTACATTTCATCTCCGTTGGCATGCTCTACCCGCTCATATTCCAGAGCGTCACGCGCCTCCAGGAACGAGACATACATCCCTTCCAGCTTATACAGCAGCGGAGTTACATCTTCAGCTGCGGTCATTTCTCCGGCCCGGCGCGCTGCCTTGCGGAGCAGGAGACTGCGGCTTTTCTCATCCAGCTCACGGAAATGGCGGTAGACGGCATACTCCACATAGCTGCGTTCCTTCATCAGATTCGCGAACGGCTCCCAGGCATCCTCGTCCTCGTCACGGTCATAGACATAGAGCGCGCCTTTTTTGGTGATGGTATCGGTGTACAGCGCTTCGATGAACTGGTCCAGCCATTTGTCCTCATCCAGATGCTGATGCACCAGCGCTTCCAGCTCCGCAGATTTGGCCGCCAGCGCATCGTATTTCGCCAGCTCCTCACGGACACGGGCAATGAGCTGCGGGGAACGGATCAGGTTCTCCTGGGCCAGCTCCAGATTAATGCTGCCGAAGATATCCTTCACGGCTTCGCGTTCAATACCTCCTGTGCGGAGTGCTTTGAGCTCCTCAGCGGCCTTGCGCACTTCACCCAGATTCGGACGCGGCGCATCCAGCTGCAGATCATAAGCGCCCAGCAGCTTGCCCAGATCCAGCGGCTTCGTGAAGATGACGGAGAAGCGGCTGCTGGTGTTCTCGTCCACACCCTTCTCTATGATCACACCGGATTCCAGCGCCCGGCCGAAATCCGCACGCACTCTGGCATTGTACTCACGGACCCGCGGATTCGCATACGTATCGCCCCAGGATTTCTCCGGGATCGGCGAAGGCAGATAGGTCCAGTTGTCCTTGTCGGTCATCACCAGATGGCGGCCGATGCCTTCCTTGTCGAGAATGGTCCGCTCGTAGTTCTCCTCGTACACCCGCAGCGGCGTATATACGAACAGCGGCACCCCGTTGCGTGTATTCAGCCAGAAAATCCGGTTCTTGACCTCGCTCTCCTTGATCGTAAACTGCGATTTGCCGAGTGCATTATTCTGATAATTCCGCACACCCTTCAGAATCCCCGGCGCCTTCACCGGCACAGAGACGAAGCCCCAGGACGGGAAGTGCAGACTGCCGGAGCTGTTGCTGAGGTGGAAAATCGGCACCGCATCCTCATCCAGACGTCCGGCAATAATCCGCTCCACGAACTTATCCAGCGGCTCCTCACGCCCGTATTTCATCACCAGGAAGTCCTCCATCGAACGGGTAATCAGATCCCCGAACTTGTCGCTGAGGAACTCGGAGATGGAGCGGACAATATCAATCTCCTGCTCCCTTACCCAGCGCCCGGAATGCTTCAGCATCTCGCGTGTGAAGTCACGGATCAGATCATCGCCGTCCTTCTGGTCCATGATTTTGGAGATGGTCGCCGAGATATCCGGCACGTTAACGATATTCCAATAGTAGGTTTTGTTGCCCTTGTGGTCTGCCTGCTCTTCGCCGTTAATCAGAATGTCGCCGTTCTTCTCGAAGATCGAGCTGAGCGCGGTCAGAATCTCGGTGAACACCCCATAGATCCGGCTGTTCTCTTCATTCAGCAGCTCATACAGATCCTCATAGAACTGGATCATCTGCTCGGTGCGCTCCACATCGGCATGCAGCCAGTATTCATTGATTTTGGCTTCAATATAGGCGTTCTTCTTCTTCTCCTTGGACACAAAAGCGCTCCGCGCATCGCCCAGCTTATCCTCTGCACTCTCCTGTGCGGTCTCAATATCACGCGGCAGGCGCAAGAGACTCTCGCGCAGCGCTTCAATATAAGACTGGATCAGCTTCAGGATGCAGAAGCCCTTCTCGGTGTAGAGCAGCCGCGACACATAGAACGGCCCCTGCTCAGGATGCAGGAAAATGCGCTCCAGCTCTTCGCCGAACCGTCCGGCAATCTCACCCGGAAGCTGCTTCTTGGATTTGATATATTCCTCACGCGCACGGGCCAGGAAGTTCTGCTCCAGCTCCGTATCCATGCTGACGACCTGATTCTTGACGACATTCGCATGGCTGAGGCGCTCGCTGTTCTGATAGCCCGGCAGCGGCTCCGGCACACGGGACTCGAACGTCTTGATCATCGTATCGAGATCGATGCCGAGCTTGCGCGCCATCTTCTCCACATCCTCCTGATTCGGGGCGTGATGGAACATCTTGTCCATTTTGTCGAAGAGGCGGTAGGCCAGGTATGTTGTCATTTCCTCAATCGGCAGCACGGCCGAGGATGCCCCGATAATGTTGTATTCATAGTTGGCAGGATAAGTCTTGTTCATCTGGGCAATGTTCGTGCGGATGTTGCTGATATAGTCATGGATGGCGAATTCCTCGCCGGAGGCCTTCTCTTCACTGGCCATGAAGTTGGTGATGTTCTCAGCCGTCACGTTCATGCAGTAATCGTAGGCATTCTCCAGCAGCTTGCCCTCCGTATTGGTTGCGGAGATGAGATGACAGAGATTGAACGGCGGCAGCGGCGAGTTAACGCTCAGAATATTGCCGTATTTCTGGCGGAAGCGTTCGCCCCGGCTGTCCACGTTCATCCAGTAGTCCAGCTCTTTGAGCGCGGCATACCCGTTCTTGCGGATATACTCGCGGGTATGCTCGCTGAGGCTCTTGTTCGACAGATTGACGTCCGGTGTGAACAGATAGCCCAGCGTATTGACACGGTCTATCCCGGCTGCGCCGTAGTCACGTTCAATGATGCCGCGCACGATGTAGGCTATATCCAGGAACGCCCCGCTGCCCGTTCCGCCGGACAGACCGGTAAGCAGGAAGACCATGAGCTTCTTGCTGGTGCCGACAGACAGCGTCTTGATCTTCTTGTCGATGGCGGCAACCACCTGGTTGATCTTCGTGAACAGCAGCAGGCGTCCGGCCTGGCGCACCCCGGCAGCTCCGTTCATGCCGTCTGTGATGCTCAGCTCCGGCGACAGCCAGTCTGTAATGTAAGAATCCAGGATGCTGCGGTTCTGCAGCAGTCCGCCGATCTCGGCATTGGCCAGCAGCACGAATTCATTCTGCGGGTCGAGGCCGATGCCCTTGTATTTTTTGCCGCGGTCCTGTTCATTGGTCTCGAACGCCAGGAATTCCACGTTATCGGGCTTATCCCGCTTCTTCTTGGACAACGGATCTTCAGGCAGCTTGAAGCGGCGGTTAATCTGGTATTTGAGCCGCAGCAGGGCATCGATGCCCGTGCCGCCAAGCCCGATAATGAGGATCGGGTTGTCGATGGTATCCACTCTGATCTTGTCGCTGACGATCCCTCCGCCAAGCGATACATCCAGCTGTTGAATATGTTCTCTTACTACCGGTTTCATAGGTTCTCCCCCAAAAGTTGTGATAGCCTACGCATCCCGAATCACTTCGCATGATTGCTTCGGGAGCGTACACTTAGCCTGCTTATCAGATCAAATATTCCAGAGAAATCGTCTTGTCTACCGTCTGCAGAGAGACCGTCACCCGGTCACCGCTCTTCATCTCCAGGCCCCGCGACGTATCGGCGGCACGGCCTGAGCGTTCTACAGTAATGCCCTCGCCGCTGCGCAGCAGCAGGCGGTCATTCGTTCCCGGCGTGAAGACCAGCTTCTCGCTCTCCTTCAGCTCCGGGGCCAGCTGCAGCAGCTGGTGAAGTGTGAATTTGCCGCGGAAGCCGGAGAGCTTCTTGTACTGCGGATAGGTTTTCTCCCCTGTGTTG
This sequence comes from Paenibacillus sp. FSL R7-277, assembly GCF_000517965.1. NCBI lineage: Bacteria > Bacillati > Bacillota > Bacilli > Caryophanales > Paenibacillaceae > Paenibacillus > Paenibacillus sp. FSL R7-277. Next base: position 96,010 of record NZ_ASPX01000108.1, on the reverse strand, counting down.
TTGTCCAGCACCTCTACCACCATCTGTCCGACGAACCCCCGGTTCGCCTTACTGCGCAGCAGCCAGAATGCGGCTGCAGCAGCCAGCAGCAGCACAATGCCGCCGATGATATAGTACAGCGTGTTCGAGGTCTTCTCCTCAGCAGGCTCTTCGCCCGCAGGAGTGCCTGCTGACTGCGGGGTGGTCGCTACCGTTCCGGTCTTGGCATTGATGGTCAGCACATCGCTCTCCCGATAGAAGCTGCTCTCTTCGGCCCGGACCTTCAGCTCGTATTCATGATTATCCTTGATTTCAAAAGCACCCTTGAACTCGGCACCCGAGTTATCCAGCGGAATCTCCTGCACCTGGCCGGTGTCCTTATCGGTAGCCAGCAGCACAGCCTTCATATCCTGGTACAGACTGCTCTCCGTTACCTCTGTCCCGTTGCTGAACAGATGCGAGGAGATATCCACCGTGTCGCCTTTGCCGTAAGACTTGGAGGGCAGGGCATCCAGCTTCAGCTCCAGATCGTAGTTGAATACCAGATTGATGTCGATCTTATCCTTCGGCACTCCCTTGACCTGGAGCTTCCAGTCTCCCTCCTCCGGCGACAGCAGCTTGATCAGCGTATAGCTGGAAGACTTGGATAACAGCACTTTATCGGAGGGTATCGCTACTTCCTTCCCAGCAGGGTTACTGAGCTTCGCGGTCACCGGCTTCGAGGACATGATTGAGATATTCGCTTCGAGCACACTGCCGTTAGGCACATTTACCGTAACTTCCTGATAATCGCCGTTTGCCGTAATGGACGGCACCGGCACCACCTTCAGCTTCAAGTGGCTGGCAAAAATCTCGCTGAGAATCTGCGGCAGATCATCCGCGGAATTTGTGGTGAACGCCTTGCCGCCTGTCTCGGTGGACAGTCCGGCCAGAATATTCTTGTTCAGCTTGCCGTCTGCATTCAGTCCTATGGTATATACGGGATACCCCTTCTGCTTGGCAGCCTCTACTGCCGCCTTCAGCTCCTTGTCGGAATCGGACTGCTTCCGGCCGCTGGCTTCATTCAGGTCATTGTTGCCGTCCGCCAGCATGACGATCATCGGCTCATGGCCGGGATCGCTGCCGTTCTCCAGCACCTTCACCGCCTCTTCCATCCCGACCGCCAGGTCTGTGTAGGGTCCGCGGCTAAGCCCGTCGATGAAATTCTTCAGATCCTCCTTGTCGCCGGCGGATTTGATGCCAAGCAGCGCCTTCTCGCGCTGCACCTTATCGGTGTAGGCCACAATGCCTACCTTATCGCCTTGGGTGGACAGCATATCTATGAACATCTTCATCGCTTCATTGGCAATCTTGTTCTTGTCGCTCTTGTTCATCGAGTTACTGACATCGATCAGCAGCACAGCGTCAATATGCGAGGGTGCGGCCGAAGCCGCGCTGGCTCTCGAAGCAGCATATGGGGACAGAGTGATACATAGAATCATGAGCAATACAGGCAATATGCGCTGCAGTCTATTCTTGGCCTTGCTGAAATTACGTTCGTTACGAAGCATAAATAGGGCTCCTCTTGTGTGAAATTAGGCGGATATGGCAGATCCGTAACGCATAGCTAAATTCTGTCAATAGCATGCCATTATGATATAATTAAACCTTGTAAACTTCAACATAGTGACCGCTGGACCGGCACTTCCGCGAGTAACAATCGCCATCCTCAGCCGGATAGACTATTCTAAGTATACGCCGCAATCCTGAATATTTGATTAAAAGACCGTAACCAGAGCAGAAAGGAAGAGTTCCATGATTACATACGCCATACTCGGGATAACGTTTCTCTATGCTGTGATTCAGATCATTCTATATGCTTCCCGCCAGCGGAAGCCGCTCACCCGTGAGGATATCGACGAGCGCCTGCTGGCTGCATTGAACGGAGGGGATACGGCCCGTGAGTAAAAAGAAACCCGTCATCTTCCGTCCCTTCAAGGCCCCCCGTTACGCCTTCGAGAAGCTGCGCATCTGCCGCCGCTGTCACCGTTACACAGCGCTGGGCGAGGAACGCTGCACCCGCTGCGGCCGCGCCTCGCTGACTCCGGTGGAGAAGTATGCAGTGTCCCAGGCCGGGCGCAAGGTCCAGACCCGGCTGCTCGTTATCCTCCTGCTGACCCTGGCCGGAATCTATTTCGGGCAGAATCTGCAGCAGATGGTGCTGTGCGGCGCAGGCGGCCTCGTATTAGCCGGACTGGTCTACTATACGCAGCGGAAAGTCCGGCAGAACGAAAATCTGTATGCGCTGAACAAACTGCTTGGCCGTAATATCTATAGCATCAAGGAGGATCTGGAGCTGAACCGCCAGGAAGCCGTGACGGTGCTGCGTGAGAATGATGTGCTCGCTTATGAGAAGCTGCGCGAGATCTCCGTGCTGCTGCGCGGAGACCGGATCTCCCGCCAGCGCGTCGCCCTGCTGCACGGCTTCCAGCTGCGCAAGGACATGACGCTGGAGCTGGAGCAGCTGCTGCTGAAGGACTTCGAGCCGCTGCTGGCTGAATATATCGGCGAGATCGCCAGGGTCCGTCCCGAGCTGATCAAAGACCGCACCCTGCGCTATGTCAAGAATTACGAGGTGCAGATTCTCGAAATGGATAAGGGGCTGGACATTATGACCGCCGTTGCCAGTGCTGCGGTCCGCATGAAGCGATACGCGCTGCTCTACTCCGGCATGATCGGCCGCTATGTGCAGGAGCTGCCCAAAGACCGGTTCCTGCGCTTATCCAGACTCATTGCCGCGAATCCCTATGAGCCGTGGAACGGCCTGGATGTCAAGGTGGAGGAGATCCGTGAGCTTAAGTACCGCTGGGACCCTGAAGTATAAGGTTAGAAGCCGACTGCCGCTCTAATCCTTATCTATCTATAAAGGGGCTATATTATATGACGATCATACGGGCTATAACCCTGCGGAATATTATGATTATTCTGTGTATTTTGATGCTGCTCCCGCTGGGACAGAAGGCGCTGGGGATTAAGAATAAGCTCCAGGATGTACAAGAAGCCGGAAAATTGTACGCCGTCGGGGAGCTTATTGCTGCCGAGAACCGGTACCGCCAAGCAGCGGCCAATCACGCGATTTCTTATAAAGAAGAAGAAATTTCGGCAAGACTGGCAGAGCTGGCTCCCATCACCAGTATCCGCAGCAGTCTAAGCAGACTGTCCTTAACGCTTGCGGACCAGCTGACTGTGAAGGATTTCGCAGGGATGATGGAGAGCTACGCCGCTCTGCTCAGTCTGAAGAGCAAATATATGACGCCGGGCAGTCCCTATGAAGCCTATTATCGCCAGCTCTCGGCAGATTCAGGTCTCTCAGACAGGATGACAGCCGGGTTCCGGCTGTTCAAGGAGGAGTATCTGGCCGGGCTCGCCGCAGGTTCGTCTAAGGGAGCAGATTCGGGGACGGGCAGCGACAGTACGGACAGTCTCAAATGGAGCCTGCTGCAGATTCCGGCAGACTATTACGGAGGGGTGGCGGCCAAAGAGGAGTTATTGGCTGCGAGCTTCAAGGCCCATGATACCGCGAGGCTCAAGGCTCTGGCCGCAGCCGGAAGCTTCGGGCCTATGCTGGAGAGCGCCCTCTCTATGGAAGAAGCTTATAAGAATCATAGCTATACAGCGCCCTGGCTTAGCAAGCAGGTTCAGGAGAGCGCTTCGATCATCCTGAACAAGGATCTGGACGGCGGCAACACCGCCGCCTTCGCCGGACATGCCGCCCGCTACCGCAGCTATGCGGCATCTGCCGGCATTACCAGCTCCAAGGTGCTGAAGCTGATCGACAGCAGCATCGCCCGGCTGCTCCGCGAGGGCGCGCGCCATGTGCGCGGCGGCCGGTATGCGGATGCCATCAGGCTCTATGCGGAGCTGGCCCCAGTGCAGGACACCTCCGGGGAGACCGCTGCGGCAACGCTGGCCTGGAACCTGGCCGAGCCGGTACGGCTGCTGCCGGGCGGTGAAGTGCAGGGCAGCTATTCGCTTACGGCCTCCGTCACTGACAAGTACGGTGCCAAGGTGGCAGTAGCCGGAGTAGATGCTGGCGGCAAGCTGGTCTACGCCGAGATGAGCGGGGACGGCACGGTCTCCACCCGGACCGGGGAGGTGATCCCGGGTTCGGGGATGCTGAGCGCTCTTTCTTTTGACGAAGCGTTGTCTGCTTACTCCGAAGTTCCAGTAGTTGTAGCTAACAGCGGTGAGACTGACGGACGCAGCACCTTCACAGGCTATGCCATCCGGCCGGAGGGAATCTCCCTGCTGTTCAGCTTCACAGGCAGCAGCTATGAGCTGATGGCGGAGGATGGCTCCATCCGCGTAATTAACACGGATCTGGCCGATGGTGCTGCCGGCAGAACCGCTATCTTCCGCCAAGTGAACGGGGCATATGAATTCTCGGAACTCTATCAGGAGTCCGCCGCCACCTATACTCCAATTGATGCGGCACAGCTTGAGCTTCATCTCAATGAGAAGGTGATGTTCTCCTGCGAGATTATCATCGACTCCGCCGGAAGAACCGTTGCACGCGCAAATGGGCGTGATCTGCTCCTCCAGGGCGAGGTGCCGCTGTTTACCGGCCCCGCCGCAGTCAGCGGCCAGTTCGGGAATGAATTCGGAGAGGTGGAGACGGAGATTGGGGTACAGTCTGTGCCTGTGTTTATGGTCGATTCGGCGCAGAGCTTAAGCCTGATGGCACCTTGATGGCGGCCCGGCTGAATGCTTGGTGGACTGTGAGGACGCTATTTGATCAATAAGACAACTTTTCTGCCCGTCGCGGACTGGGAGGCCGTTAAACGGCGCGTTGACACTGAAAATGAGTCGATACAGGTTAGTTAAGGTCCTCTGAGTCCGGATAGGTTACTGGAATGGCGTAAACGGACCAAATAAAGGCCCTCCAGTCCGCATGGACCGAAAATCCCAAAACGGAACACAAAGACGCAAGCGTCGGACGGCACGGATGCCGCTTGACGCTTGCGTCTTCTTTTTGGCGCGGGAGATGTGTGATTATCGTTCACGAACGGCGGGCCTTGGCAGCCATCTGACGTCCCTTCTTACGGCTGAACAGCCTGAGATACCGCTTCCGGGTAGACAGCACCTCCGCCGATGCGCTCAGCGTCTCCTTCACCTCGCCAAGCACCTCCTGAGTGTCCTTGACCGACTGCATCATCCGCCCAAGCTCCGACTTCACCCCGTCACTCCGCAGCTTCGCCGCCTCCACCGTCTCCTGCATATTCGCTTTGAGCTCATCGACCGGAGCCTTCAGCCCATCGACGGATTGCTTTACCCCGTCCAGTGACTGCTTCAGCCCATCGATGCTGCTCTTGAATTCCTTCAACGGATTGCCCATATCGTCGTCCCTCCTAAGCTCTCTTTCTCTATATTACCCAGAATGAAGGGGGCGGGATTCAGCTCACCTGAAACTCAACTCTATTACGGTATGTGCAGATGCTCCGCACCTTTGCGCTTGCTGCTGTGCCGGAAGGAGTACAGCGGCCAGACGGAGGACAGACCGACTGCCGCTGCACAGGCTACGAACACCGCCACATAGCTTCCGTTCGGCCTGTTCCCCCCACTGATCATCAGACCGCCGGCCGCCGTTCCGAACATCATGCCGATGTTGCGGGATAACGCCAGTAGACTGCTGACCCGGCCAAGCTGCGATTTTGCCGCCAAACCCATAACGATGCTTGTGTTAGGAGAAGTAATCATCCCCATAGCACAGCCTAGCAGCACGACCGGCAGCACCATCGCACCTGTTCTCAGAGCAGGGGAGCCCAGGCCAAGCGCCAGCAGCGTGACACTCATCAGCAGCAGGCCTGCGGTCAGAATGCCGAGCGGCCCTTTGCGGTCCGCGATGTTCCCGCTGACAGGGGCAGTTACCACCAGCGCCAGCGGATAGCCGATCATGATCAGCCCCACCCACGCAGGCTCAGCTCCCGATAGACGCAGCAGCGAAGGCAACGCCAATTGTGCGGCAAAAGCAGCCATATACGTGATAACCGTAATCACAATCCCCGCGGCAAAGCTCCGGTCCGTGAACAGGCTGAAGCCGTTCTCCGCAGGCGGGGAGATGCGCTGAGCGAAACGGGCGTATCCCGTATAACCCGCTGCCAGCCCTACCGAGACCGCGAGCAGCAGCAGTACGGATACAGACAGGAATGAGGAGCGGCTGCCGAGATCGACGGCAATCATCAGCGAAGTAAGGCAGGCCGCCATCCAGGCTGCGCCGGCCAGATTCAACTGGCCTCCGGCGGTCTCTGTATCCCGGGGAATCAGCCTATGTGCGAGCACACCCACGGCTCCCGCAACAACGGCCAGCAGCCAGAAGTTGCTCTCCCAGGCAAACCACTGGATCAGGAAGCCGCCTAAGGCCGGACCTGCCATCGAACCCGCAGCCACGAAGGTGCTCATCAGCCCCAGCGCCCGACCCCGCTGCTCCGCCGGGAAGAGCGAGACGATCAAGGCCATGTTGGTTGCCTGATACATGGAGGCTCCCGCTCCCTGCAAGACTCTGAAGCCCAGCAGCATCGCTTCATTCTGGGCGAGCGCGCAGCCCAGCGCCCCTGCTGCGAAGGCGAACAGCCCCAGATTATGCACCTTACGGCGGCCGAATCTGTCCCCCAGCCTCCCCATCACAGGCAGCAGCACTGAAATGACCAGCAGATAGATGCTGACCACCCACTGTGCAGAGGCCACGGGAATCTGGAGATCAGCCGAGATATCAACCAGCGATATATTGAACATCCCGGCGGACAGATTGGACAGGAACGCCCCGAGACAGATGACCACCTTAACCGCCGTGAGGTTTACGGCCCGTTCCGGTGACGGCATCGCGAGGCTCATGACAGCTGCTGCAGCACAGGCTGGTTCCAGATCTTCCAGCCCGCTTCAATCTCTGCGGCTGAAGCAACCACACCGAAGTATCCCTTCATATTTTCCAGCGTCATGTCATGCGCCGCCCGGGAATAAGAGGCACATGCGTCCTGAACCATCACAATCTGATAATCCAGCATGAACCCGTCCCTTGCGGTCGACTCCACACAGACATTGGTGCTCACTCCAGTCATAATCAGGGTTTCGATCCGCAGCGAACGCAGCACCGAATCAAGCCGGGTGTTAATAAAAGCGCTGTACCGGTGCTTATTGACAATAATCTCCTCCGGAAGCGGGGATACCTCGTAGAATTCAGCCCCCCAGCTCCCCCGGCGGCAGACGCCCAGCGAGCCGCGCCCGGAGCGGGAGGTCCAGACCTGGGAATCGGTCGCTTTTTCATGGTAGGTCTGGATGTAAATGATCGGCACTCCCTGCGTTCTCGCCGCCGTAATCAGCCCGTGGAGCTGCGGCATCATCTCCCGCACAGCGGATACATCATTGCCTCCAGAAGCCAGTGCGCCCTCCTCATGGCAATAATCATTCTGAACATCTACTATAATAAGCGCCGTTTTATCAGGGATAATCAGATCGGCAGTTAACTCCATTTTGGTCACCTCTTTCATTTTTGAAGACCTGTGGGTCTCAGCTTACTTCGCTGCTGTTTGGTTCACAAACTGCATATCGACCAGGTCATCATAGGTATACTCGCCTTTGTAGATTCCGGTCTTGATCATTACATCCATATCCTTATCCAGCGCCTCCTGCGAGATCACCCCATCCGGACTCCAGAGCTGGTCGTCATACGCCCGGTCAAGCGCAGCTTGGGCAGCAGCATCGGAGAGTGTAGGGAATTCCGCCTTCAAGACACGCATCGCCAGTTCTTTATCCTCCTGGATAACCTTCAGCGCCTTGACGACAGCATTAACCGCCTTCTGTACCGTTTCCGGGTCCTTCTCCAGGGTAGACTTCTTCACGCTCAGCACCGAGTAAGCATAGTCACCCAGATCATGGAATTTGTAAAAAGGTTCATCCCACACCCCCTTGCTCATCCCGTCACTGATCTGCGGCTCCGCGCCGTTCGCAATATCCGCGGCCCCCTGCTGGACCATCGCCACCACCGTGGAGCCATCCGCAGGCTCCAGCAGCCGCACATCCTTCTGCGGATCAAGCCCAAGCTCCAGCAGCAGATATTGGGTCAGCAGGTTCGGCGTTCCGCCATGCCGTCCGGCATTCAGCTTCTTGCCCTTCAGGAAGGCTGCCAATTCTTCAGCTGAGCTGCCTGCCGGGGCTGTCCCTTTTTTGGCCATCAGATAGACATTCGCCCGGTTCACCACATTGCTGACCGAGACGATCGGGTCTGAGTTGCCGATATTCGCCAACGCATTGGACTCCGGCCCGCCGATGACCGCCCAGGCATCCCCGCTGACCACCGAGGTGACATGCGTGCCGCCCGCAGCCTGCAGCATCTCCACCTCAAGACCCTCCTCGGCAAAATACCCCTCACGCTGCGCCACATACAGCGGCAAATAACCTGTATAATGCAGCGGCTCGGCGATAACCAGCTTCTTCAGCTTCTCCGTACCGTTCCCGGCAGCGGCCGCTTCCACTTCAGCATTGCCTTTACCGCCGCAGCCGGACAGCAGAATTACAGAGGCCAGCAGGACGGCCGACAGCTTCATTGTAGTAACATTCTTCATTGGCTTCTCTCCTCTATCTTGTTGAAATGATTGCCCGCTTCTTAAGCCTTTTTCATCCCATATCCCTTAGACAACCACTTCTCCAGCAGCACCACTCCCGCATACATGACCATCGACAGCGCAGACAGAACGACAACCCCTACCCAGACCAGATTAATATCGAGAATAGTACCGGCGTAGATGACCATACGGCCAATGCCATGGCTCGAAGCAATGAATTCTCCGACAATCGCACCGGCCAGCGAGAGGGCAATATTAATCCGCAGACTGCTGATCATCCAGGGCATCGCCCAGGGAATGACTACTTTGGTAAATACCTGATGCCGCTTGGCCCCGAGCGAATACATCAGCTTCTCCATGTCCTTGTCCACACTCTGCACGCCGCTATGCGCCGACAAGGCCGCCACAACCACAGTCATGGCAAAAGCTAGCGCCACCTTCGAGAAGAAACCAATGCCCAGCAGAATCACCAGCACCGGGGCAAGCGCCAGCTTCGGCATGGCGTTGAGCAAGATCAGGAACGGTTCACTGATGCCGGCAAATTTGCGGGACCACCAGAAGGACAGACCGAGCAACGAGCCAATCAGCGTTCCGCCGATGAAGCCGAGAATCGTCGAGCTTGAGGTATAAGCGATATCCTCCAGCAGCGTCCCCTCTGTCATCTGAGTCCAGGTTGTGCTAATAATCCGCAGCGGGCTGCTCCAGTAGTACGGGTCCATCCAGCCGATCCGGGTGAACAACTCCCAGCAGAGCACGATCAGCAGCGCCACAGACAGCCGTCCAATCCCGATAATCCGCCGCGTCCGCCGTCTGGCGGCTTCTTCATCAATGATGACGGGCACTTTCTGCATTTTGTCCGGCTTGACTGAATAGACCGGGGCAGCTTCCAGCTTGTGAATGACATAGCCTTTCTTGTGTACACTCTCCATGGTTGTCCTCTCCTTCAACAGTTTATGAGTTCTAAGAGATACGGGTGGCTGGCTCCTGGTCCCCGCTTGACAGCAGATTCAGCAAATGGGCTTTCAGCTCCATGAATGAAGCAGATACCGTATCCTCCTGGTGTCTTGGACGCGGCATATCTACAGAAATCTTGGAGATGATCCGTCCCGGCCGCCCGGAGAAGACATAGATGTCGTCAGACAGATAGATGGCTTCATCAATATCATGGGTGACGAATAACACTGTCTTGCGGAAGTCTTCCCAGAGCTCCAGCAACCAGTTCTGCATAGTCAGCCGGGTCTGGGCATCCAGTGCGCCAAAGGGCTCGTCCAGCAAAATAATATCGCGCTCATACAGCAGCGTACGGAGCAGCGCTGCCCGCTGGCGCATCCCGCCGGACAGCTCTGCCGGGTAATGGCCGTCGAAGCCCTTCAGTCCATAGCGGTCCATCAGGGGCTTGGCCCGGGCTACCGCTTCCTTGCGCGGCACCCCGCGGATCTCCATGCCCAGAATAATGTTGTCCAGTATCGTCCTCCAGGGCAGCAGCATATCCTTTTGCAGCATATACCCGACATATCCGGTCTTCCCTACGATATCCTCTCCGTCTGCAAGCACACGGCCGGTGGAGGGCGGAATCAGGCCCGCGATAATATTGAACAACGTGGACTTGCCGCAGCCGCTGGGGCCGATAATACTGACAAATCTGCCTTGTTCTATGGAGAGATTCGTCTCCTGCATGGCCATAATCTCCTGGCCGTCACGGCGGAACCACTTGCTGACACCGGCAATCTCAATTTTGGTTTTCATAGAATCAGCTCCTTAAGAAAGTAATAGCATAGTTACGATAAACAAAAAGCCGCCAGTTCTGGACACAGCCCCGCAGGGAAATGTCCGAAAACTGACGGCAGGCCGGCTCTCCGAAAGATCAGAGTTCCAACGTAGCGTTCAGATAATGCTCAAGGTCCTTCTCCAAAATTATGATCGTACCGGAATACTCGGTCTCCACATCATAATCTTTAAGAACGGCCTTAATATTGACTTGAAATTCATCCAGAAATGCCTGCTTGATCTCGGCTTTGAATACTTCATGCAGCACCAGATTCATCTGGCGGCTTGCCGCAGGATCATGGGTATCCAGCACCTTAAGTACGGGCACCCGGCTATTAATGGATAAAATAATAATCTTGTTGCCCACGAAGTCGACCTTCTGCTGCTTAACGCCGGCGTTGAACAGCTTCTTGTTGATTTCGTTGTAAATCCGTAGAATATCCTGTTTCCATTGTCCGGCGGAAGCGATCATTAGCGATCACACCTTTGCTGCAATAGATTATGTTATGAAATGTGACTTGTAAGCAACTATATCGCCTGTGTGCCCACCGCTTATACATCATTATAGATAAATATAAAGACTTGTCAATAAAAATACGGAAGATAATATCACATAATTAAAATAAAAATATATATTATGGCAGAATATATAACATTTAAGTCGCCGGGTTCACGCGAAGCTCCTCTAGCAGCTTCATGACTGCCGATTCTTCAACCGGAACAGAATAAGAACCGTCGGCAAAACGCTTCATCCTCCCGATACCGTCCTGAAAGACGACGCGGATGCGGCCATTGCGTACTTTTTTGTCTGTGTACATGTTGTCCACTAGTGCCCGGTTTGAAATGTACTCTGGAAGCTCTGTTGGCAGGCCTGCCTTCTTCAGCAAAGCCACCTCACGGCTAGCCTGCTCTTCCGTCATATAACCAAATTTCACACCCAGCTTCGCCTGGATGACCAGCCCCACTGCAACTGCCTCGCCATGCAGCAGCCGGTAACCGCTGAGCGCCTCAAGCGCCCGGCCTGCCGTATGCCCCAGATTCAGAATCTGCCGCAGATTACTTTCATGCTCGTCCTGCTCTACCACTTCATATTTGATCCGGCAATTCGTCAGCGCAAGTTGCTCGCATACCCCGGCATCCAGGATCAGCTCCCCTTCTTCCGTAATAATTCTGTCCATATTCGCTTCCAGATAGCTGAAGAACTCCTCATCACTCATGCAAGCGTGCTTGATGGTCTCGGCCAGACCGCTTCTGAATTCACGGGATGGAAGTGTCCGCCAAGCGGCCAAATCTATGTATACTTTACGGGGCTGGTGGAATACGCCGATTAGGTTGGTCGCGACAGGGGTATTCACGCCTGTTTTGCCGCCAACAGAGGCATCTGCTGCTGCCAGCAAGGTGGTAGCATAATTCAGGGAAGGCACTCCCCGGCCAAAGGTCCCTGCCAGAAACCCTGCCAGATCAGTCACCGCTCCGCCCCCTACCGCGATAATACAACAGTCTCTGCCGTAGGCTTGGCTTAGCATTTGGTCCTCCAGCAGCGCTTTGGTCTCACGGGTCTTCGAGCTCTCCCCCGCCGGAAAAGAGAATAAGTCCACCTGGAATCCCTCGCGCCGCAGCAGCTCCAATAAAGGACGGCCATACAACGGCTCCACCGTAGAGTCTGCAATAATAGCATATTTGCTGACTCCCGTAATCAGCCCCTGCTTCAAATCTCGGACTACTGAGGCAAACAGATGCTCACCGATTTCAATAGAGTACGAGTGATCGACTACTTTTTGGAGGGTTACTTCAAAGCTCTTGGACATGGGTTGAGCCCCTTTCATCAATAAACTGTAGCTTGCAGGAGAATGCACCTTGAAGATTTCATTTACGGATCATCGTCCGGTAGACGAACTTCGGCAGCGCAGATTGTCTGCGCCAGCGTGACTTCTGGCCTTTGGCGACGGGTGAGAATAACAGTCTGTGCGCCCACTCCAGATTCATTTTTTTCCAGATGGCCGGTGCCGGTCTTACTTTCCCCGAGATCACATCCAGACTTCCGCCCACGCCAAAACCAAGCTTAATTCCCTGCAATTCATCCTTGTGCTTATACAGCCATTTATCAGAGTAAGGCGCTCCCATGGCAAGAATGAGCACATCCGGCTTGGACTGCTGAATACTGGCGATGATCCCTGACTCTTCATCTGGCGCAAAGAACCCGTGATGCCTCCCGGCAATCTTCACCTGCGGATAGCGCAGATTAATCTGCTCCACCGCCAGTCTGCTAGTAGGCTCATCTGTTCCCAGAAAATAAAAACTCCAGCCCCGCTCATTTCCTTTCGCAAGTAAACTCAGCAGCAGGTCGTAGCCGGTCACCCGCTCCGTGATAGGATTTCCTTGTCTTCGCGCAGCCATCACAATGCCGATCCCGTCAGGGACAATCAGGTCTGCCGAATGGATAATTTCCCGCAGCTGTTCGTCCGTCTGACTCGCCAAAGTAATCTCCGGATTCGCCGTAATGAGATGAAACAGCCCTTCCTGCCCGTCCATGATCTGCTCGTCCAGCAGCGAAGTTGTCTGTTCCAGCGTCAGTTTGGAGAAGGGGACTCCCAGAATATACACCTTGTCCTTCATCATCTCACCTCTCCCATTTGTCTAATCCCATTCATTCCTCAAAGTACTTCCACCACTCCACCAGCCAAGGCTCATCTAAGCCGCGCAGGCGGAATTCCTCCAGCAGCACCCGGCGGACCCGCTTCTCCATCTTCACAAAGCTGTTATCCTCCTGATACATTGGCGCATAGGACAGATCTTCTGATAGGTATTGCCGGAAGTCCTTCATGCAATCAAGCACCCTTATCCCCACTGGAAGGTGCTCTGCTACCTGTACAAGCCATTTATCATACGGATAGGGGTGGCCTTCCACTGTGATGGCACAGCGTAGGGCCTGCTTGAACACCTCCACCGCCTGAAAAAGAATCGGAAAAGCCTCTCCCCGGCGCACGGGATTATCCAGGCTTTTGGCAGCACTCCGAAGGTCTATGTATGTCTTCTTCCGCAGACTCATCAAATGTTCTGAAGGCAGCGGAACCGCTTGCGCAAACAGCGCCTTCAAAGCCAACGGGTCATGATAGAGACAGGCGACTGCTGCATTCCACAACCAATCCAGTTGTCCCTTCTCCAGCGCCTGCTCCAGCTCCGATAATGTGAGCAGGGTGTAGTGTCCTGTTTTGCCGCTGGGCAGATGCACATCTACAAACAAGCTGCTTCTCTCCGGGATCAACTCTGCCCGTTCGAAACGGCTCGTAATCGGCTCATAGCATTCATCCCGGCAGACCAGGATCAGATCAATATCCGAGCTGTCGTCCACAATCCCGAGCGCCGTTGATCCATCCAGCAGGATGCTGATATGCCCGCAATCCTCCGCAAGCAGCGGGTGATTCAGAATGTGCGTGCTGATATAGCTGCCAATTTCACGAAGTAATTCATTGTGCCGTTGCCGGTTGTCCGGCTTCAGCAGCAGACTGGCTAGACTTGCCTTCCATAGCACACGCTTCCCTCCCCCTCATAGAAATTCCGCTCCCTGCAACCAACCGCACAGAACATATTTCCGGAATATTATAACATAATTTAGGAGAGTTACCGTCTGGATTATCTCATAATCGTACTTTGGGTTTACCACAAGCTAACAGGAAGGGAGACCTTGAGAAGAATGAACGATGAAACGATTTATAGCCATGAGGACACGCTGAGGATGCTGGACTCTTTTTTCCGGGACGAGGGGGAATGGTGGGATGGTTTCTATGCGGATAAGGAGAAGGGCATTCCTTTTTTCCCGGATTGTCCCGATGAGAATCTGGTGGAATGCTTCAGCGAAAGGGCGCTCCTATGCTGTAGGCGCTGGAACAGTAGTAACTGTATTTTGTACAATGGAATGCTGTAAAAAGGGCATCGAAATAGATTCTATTGTATTCGGTACATTTGAATTTTGAATAAAAGCCATTTTTCGCTCAATAAGCAACATTCCACTGTACGAAATACAATAGAATCTCATTTCATGGTCAAATATGAGTTTTCTATTGCAGGAAATACAATCAGCTGCTTTCAATTCAAGCGTAGAAGTCGGCGATGGGTGCAGTATCTGCCTGATATCATCGTTCATGCCTCCATTAAGGTACAAGCGATTAGCTTAAGTGCAATCTGTACAACTAAAACGTCTGATGTACCATCGAATCGCGTTTTAGCTGTATTTCGTACATCTAAAATACCTTCATACCCCGGTTCTCAACCATTCAGGCAAATTTAGTTGTACAGACTACAGTTAGGAGAGGAATGTTTGCCATTTCACGGTTTTTAATTGCGTAGAATACACTTATCTCAGAATAATGTCTTTCAAAAATCGCCTCGCACATTACCGCGTTAATGCAAGAACCCACTTCTATAGTTCACATGAGTTCACACACGAAACTCCGCATCATCCTGCACAACAAACAGGCGGGGTGCCTTGTGACCCATGCGCCCCGCCTGCCACATGCAGCTTAACTACCTCCGCTTACTGTACCCGCTCCGTAAACAGCCGCCCCGCGTAATCGCTGATCAGCCCGCGCAACGCCAGCTTGCCGCTCCAATCGGCCGGAATGCCGCTCAGGCCATAGTAGGCTCCGGCGATCTGGCCGTAGATGGCGCCGGTGGTGTCGGCGTCATTGCCGAGATTCACAGCAAGCAGCGCGCCCTCTGCGAAGCTGTCCGACTTATGGAACGCCCACAGCGCGGCTTCCAGCGACTCCACGACATAGCCCGAGCCTTGGATCTGCGGCGGCTCCTTCAGCTTGTAGGAGCCTTGCTTGATATTCAGCATATGCGGCGTCAGCGTATCTTCATCCAGCCATTCGCGGAAGGCATCCGGCGCCAGCATCTCCTGCTTGCTCCAGCCGTGCAGCCCGACTAGAATATATGCCGCGAGCAGGCGGCAGGCAGCCAGACACTCGGCAGCCCCGTGCGTGGTTCTTGAACTCATTGCTGCATAGCGGATCGCCTCAGCGGGCTGCTCCGCATAGTACATCACCACCGGAGCCAGACGCATAATGGAGCCGTTCCCGGCAGAGAACGGATCCTCTGAGCCGCTGTTAGCCTCCCCGCTCGCTTCATACCGGTGCAGCGCTTCACGCGTCGCGTTGCCGATGTCGAAGCAGCGGCCTGTACTGCTCAGTGCTCCCTCGCGGTACCACTTCACATACCGCTGCATCTGATCCGCCGGATCGAAGGCCTGAACGGTTAACAGGCTCTCCGCCAGACAGAGCGCCATCGAGGTGTCATCTGTCCACTGACCCGGCTGCAGAGCGAATACCCCGCCGCCGACAATATCTGTCATTGGCTTGAAGGTTCCGGGTGCCTGGAATTCTACAGTTGTGCCCAGCGCATCCCCGGCGGCCAGCCCCTGCAGGCAGCCCTGATAACGGTCATCAGTCAATGTCACTTGGTCTCCCCCTTTCCCGGAAGCTTCCTGCCCGCACTTATTCGCCGGGATACTTCAGTCCCCACTGCGCCCGGACTTCATCCAGCAGCTTCATCAGCGCTACGGATTCATCCAGCGTCATCACCGGGCTCTCGGTAAGCCCGGCCTGAAGACAACGGCCTACCTCTTCCGCCTCGAAGCAGTACCCGACCGAAGCGCGATCATCTTCGAACCGCTCCGCCAATTCGCCGTTTACGTAGAGCTCGGCTGATTTCGGATTAACCAGGGTGCCATTGACCACGATACGACCTTCCGTTCCATAGATATGGGCTTCATCGTCCAGATTCAGGCGGATGCCGGCATGGAGTGAAGCAGATACGCCATTCCCGTAGGACAGCAGCAGCGAGAAGTGCTCATCCACGCCAGTCTCCCCGATATGAACAGTGCTGGCGATCGACTCTGGATGAGGTCCGAGAACCATCGAGGTGAAGGAGACCGGATAGATGCCGACATCCAGCAGCGCACCGCCGCCAAGGACAGGATTCAGCAGACGTCCTTCCGGGTTCCAGTCAGAACGGAACCCAAGGTCCGCCTTCACTAGCTTCACCTCTCCTATGCGCCCGGCGGCCAGCCATTCCCTCACCTTCACATGTGCCGGGATATACCGGCTCCACATCGCTTCCATGAGGAACAGCTTATGCTCCCGGGCATAGGCCACGACTTCCTCCAGTTCAGCACTATTCACGGTAAAAGGCTTCTCGCACAGCACAGCCTTGCCCGCCCGCAAAGCCAGCAGCGCATTCTCCCGATGAAACGGATGCGGTGTGCCGATATAGATGGCGTCCACATCAGGATCGTTCACCAGCTCTTCGTAGGTGGCGTATGCGACAGGAATGCCGTGATCGGCTGCGAATTTATCCGCGCTCTCCTGCGAGCGCGAGCCGACTGCATAGGCCACCCCATTGCTGGCGTGGGCCAGATCCGTGGCGAACTGATGGGCGATCCAGCCTGTGCTGAGAATGCCCCATTTTATCGTGTAAGCGTTATCTTCTGCCATAGTAATATCCTCCTCGTAATGAAGCTCAGGTCCCTCTGATTCTATCAAAATCTCCCTGGTGTGTATATGTCCGCCGACCGGCAGGAGCCTCCAGCTCCAGACAAGTGTGTATTACAGCCCGAACAACACATTCAAGCGTTCCTCCGAATAACCGTCCTCCCCGCGCCAGTTGGCTACAGCGTTGAAATCATTGTCTCCGCCCCGCCCCTGGCGCGGCTCCTCCTGCGGAACCAGAATTCCAGCATATCCCCAGATCTCCATCACGACATCCCGTTCATGCCGGTTCGAGGGGAATATATCCTTCCAATGCTTCTCCAGCTTCCGTGCACCATCCTTGCTGCCGCATAGCTTCACGGCTTCGGCCATATCCTGCAAAATACGAATATCCTGCGGAGCAGCCTCCACCTCCTCTTCCCGGCTGAACAGCTCCAGATCGAGCCAGCAATACAGCAGCTTATTAAGGCGGATGCCGCCCCATTTGACCCGCTCGAAATTGAGCACATTCAGATCCACAGCGTTGTACTGCTGATCAGACATCAGGTGTTTGGCATCACAAGCAGCACAACTGCTATACCTTGGCTGCTCGGCGGGGGGCTGGGCGAATTCATGTGCAGGCAGCTCCGAGGTCAAAACCCAACTGGACAAGGCGCTCCGCAGATGAACCTTCCGGGTAGACAGGCTGTGCAGAAAAGCCGCCGCCACCTTCTCCCGGGTCACACTCCCGCTGTGCAGCACCCGCAGCTTCTCCACCAGCTCATCATGGGTGATCGTGAGGGGATCGAACATGACCCCCTTGCTCTTCGCATAGTCGAACTCTTCACCGGAAAAAGGCCCGTATGTCCCCTTCCAGCCGCTGGCGCTCCAGAACGATTTTTGCAGTATAGTTTTGGCCTTACGATCCATGTATCTTAACTCCCTTCCTTACCTGATGGTCCTATTGAAAGATTATGTATCTCTTATACTTAACCTGAAGGCGGGGATTTGTACCGTCACAAAAAAACACCCTACCGGGTGAAAGATGCTTTCATGGCGATGCTCAGCCTCCCCCTCGCCAGTTCTGAGAGTCTTCTCTCACCGACCGCTTGCATGGATAGATTGTTGCACATCTTGCAGGATTTCTCTAAAAAGTCACGGGCTGTGGAGCACGCACCACGCGCCAGCACAATGTAATCGGTTTTTCGATTACATTCCGCTCATACACCCCGCGCTGGCCAAACGTGTTCGCTTTTTCGCATACATCCGCATCTGGCCCACCGCCTTCGCCCCAGCCCCAGTCACAGCAAAAAACCCTCCCCGCCAGCCGCGAATCCACGGTAACGGGGAGGGCCATCCACAACCCTATGTTATTTCTTAAGCACCAGCTCCAGGCGCACCTCAAGGTTGTTCTCGGTACTGAGCACGATGGAATGCGGATTGCTGAGGCCGAAATCCTCGAAGGTTACGGTAGTCGTACCCGACAGCTTAAGCTCTCCGCCGCTATATGCAGCCTGCGAGTCGAACGTGACTTCCTTCTCGATGCCTTTCACGGTCAGCGTCCCCTGCAGTTGTACGGGCACCGCTGTACCCTCTGTCCATTCCTTTGGCATCTCCGAGAAGGACTTCACCGTGAAGGTGGCCTCCGGGAACTCCGCTACGGACAAGAAGTCCGCTCCCTTGACATGCTCGTCCCGCTGGGCGGTTCCCGAATCAAGCGCGCTCATGTCGACCGACCCTTCGCCGGTCATTGCGGAGGCATCCTCCAGATTCACCTTCCAGGTACCCTTCACGGAAGGATCTACGAAGTTAACCGTTTCTTTGGATGTGGTCACGGACCAGTAGACCTTGGACGGCTCTGCAATGTTCCAGGTTCCGTTCAACTGCTCCGGCGTTACAGCAGCGGCGGCAGCAGCCGCATTGGCCGTTCCTTCCTTCTGGGCTCCGCTGTCCTGCGCCTGCTCAGGAATCACCGATTCAATCTCCACCTTATTGCCAAGGCTGTTATTCACTAAGATGAAGGCGGTGATGGCTCCTGCAATAATTACAATGGCTGCGGTTATAGCGACTGTTCTCTTCTTCATACGATCTCCTCCATTCCATATTCTTATCTCTGCTCTATTGGCTTGGCTCCCATTCTACCAAAGCAATATGTCGGGAATAAGTCAAAGCATACTAGCCTGCAAATGTGTTAGAATTGTCGTAATTTTAGTTAAGGGACTGAAGCTCATGCAATCGATACTAATCGTAGAGGATGAAGAAGCCATCGCCCGGGTGCTTAGTGCCTATCTGCGAAAAGCAGGCTTTCACGTCACCCGGGCCGCAGACGGCCGGAGTGCCCTGGACGCCTTCGAGGAGGCGCCTCCCTCGCTGGTCCTGCTCGATATCATGCTGCCGGCGATGGACGGCTTCGAGCTGCTGCAGCTCATCCGTGAGCGGAGCAGCTGCCCGGTCATCATGCTCACCGCCCGCGACGGGATCAAGGACCGGCTGGCGGGTCTGGACGGGGGGGCGGATGACTATATGTCGAAGCCCTTCATCCCGGAGGAAGTGGTCGCAAGGGTGCGGGCGGTGCTGCGCCGCCCCTCGCAATGGTCGGACGGCAGCCGCAAGCGCCATTACGGCAGCCTGTTCATCGACTTCTCGGCCCGCAGCATCTTCCTGAACGGGGCAGAGGTCAGCCTTAGCCCGCGCGACATGTCGGTTCTGCTGTTCCTGGCCGAGCGGCCGAATCAGATTTGCACCCGTGACCAGCTCCTGGAGCATGTGTGGGAGATGGATTATGACGGAAGCGACCGTGCCGTTGATCTCTCCATCAAAAGACTGCGCCAGGCGCTCTCGCACTGGCCGGAGGACGAGGGCGAGATCCGCACACTGAGAGGAACGGGTTATCAATTATGGACAACATAAATAAGAGTAAGAAGAACAGCAGCAGGAAAAAGAAGACCACCTCCATTCTCACTTACTGGACGCTGCGGTATCTGCTGATCATCAGCATCGGGCTGCTGGTGACGGCGCTGTTCACCCTCTGGTGGATGCAGCAGGAGGCGATGAGCAACCGGATGCAGACGACCGGCCTGCTGGCGCAGGAGATCGCTGACCGGAGCGTGGATACAGACGGTCAATTAGCGATTACCGGGGGCCTGAATAGGCTGGTAGAGGACCGCAAACGCTTCTTCAAGGTCACTGAAGAAATGTGCGTAATCATCACCGGACCTGAAGGCGAATTGTTATACTCCCAGCCCCCGATGACAGACGAGGAAATGCGACACAAGCTCAATGATAGCCTGACCGATTCGCGAACCTCTGAATACAAGGCCGCCGCCGCACAGATCCAGGGGGACCAGGGCACACTGGGGCAGGTGCTGGTTATGCAGTCCAAGCGCTCCCTGCGTCATATTCCGACAGAGGAGATCACCTTCTTCTCGATTATCATCGTCTTCCTGATTATCCTAAGCTGGCTGACGATCTATCTCTTGTCGATCAAGCTGGCCAAGCCGGTTCAGCGGGTGGCCGCCGCCGCCGCGCAGATCAGCAGCGGCCAATATAATATCGCGCTTGAGACCGGGGCCAAAGAACGTGAGATTCACGAGCTGCTCGTCTCCTTCCAGGAGATGGCGGGCAAGCTGCAGCAGTTCGAGCAGTCGCGGGCCATCATGCTGGCCGGCGTGTCCCATGAGCTCAAGACACCGGTCACCTCAATCAAAGGACTGCTTCATGCGGTCCGCGAGGGCGTTGTCGAAGGCGAGGAGGCCAATGAATTCCTCGATATCGCTCTGCTTGAGACCGGGCGGCTGCAGCATATGGTCGCCGATCTGCTGGACTACAATGCGCTGACAGCGGGCATGGTTGCCGTCCGTCATGATAAGCTCGAAGCGGCCCCGCTGCTGGAGGAAATCCTCTATCAGTGGATGCTGACCCAGAACGGGGAGGTTAATAAGCCCATCCTGCTGCTGCCGGAGAACCCGCTTGTGCTGCGGGGAGACCCGCTGCGCATCCAGCAGATTATTGTGAATCTGCTGGGCAACAGTCTGCAGGCGAAGACGCCGGACTGCAATCTCCAATTGAAGCTTGAACTTACGGCTACGCCGCAGGGGCAGGCCGAAATCTCCGTTACAGATAACGGGCCGGGCATCCACCCGGACAGCCGGGAACGGATCTTCGAAGCCTTCTACCGCAGCTCGGGCAAGCAGAGCCTGCTTCGCGGACTCGGGCTGGGCCTGACCTTCAGCAGACTGCTGGCCGAAGCCATGGGCGGCAGCCTGGAGTTGGGCAGCAATCCGCCGCAGGGCTGCACCTTCGTGCTGCGGCTCCCGCTGGCAGAGTAAACAATCCATGGAGAGGCGCTGTAGTCCATTGTCCCGCTGCATGCTATAATCAACTGACTACAAGCGGAAACGGTATTGCCGTCCTTTTAAAGGACGGTACCGTTTCAGCGAGAAATAGAAAGATAATGTATAGCGTGAAACCTATACATTTTTATATTTCAAGTGAACCGGAGGCGTATATGCTTACTTTTGAACAGAAAATAGCTATTCTTGATTCCTACCCCCAGCTGGAGGCGCGGAAGGTCTCACTGGGACGGGTGAATTATCACCTGGAGCAGAGCCGTCACGATAAGAAGACCGTGGCTTCGCATATTCACCCGAACGGGAACGGCTTCGTCTATGCCGGACTGCTGCGGGGCTATGAGACGGATGATAAGGGACTGGTCAATATCCGCGATTATTCGGAGGCTGCACTGCGCGAGCTGCTGGATGCGTCGATCACTTCTCTCTTGATGTACATTCCCGAGGCCCCTGCCCCTTCCAAAAGAAAGAAAAAAGCGCAGACGGGCGGAGCTGAAGCGCAATCGCTGTGGACGAATGAGGACGGGCATACGCTGAGCCTGAGATTCGAGGAGGATCTGTGGTATCTCTATGCCGGACTACAGCTTGAGATGGCCTTCGAGACGGTCGCTGAAGCGGAGGAATATCTCGCTGAAGAGGGGTTTGCCCGGGTGGCAGACGAATTACAGGAATAGAATGGGTCCCGGCCCGTAAATCGACGTTTATCGACGATTTACGGGCTTTTTCGCATGAATTCCTGCATATTCCGGCAAATTTATAGAATTTCCCGGTGAGTCCCCTTATACTATAGCCAATGGCATTTTCCATATATTTCACAAGGAGGAATCACCATGAACAATCCGGAAGGCGGAACACCCTTCACGAATCCTGAGGGACCTAACAACCAACCTGGGCAACCGCAGCCCCAGCGTAAGGTAACCGAGCAGTTCAATAATCTGCTCAAGGATGAACGTGTACAGCAGGCACAGGCAGTAGGCAAGCAGTATTGGAGCTTTTACCTGAGAGCCCTTACCCGCCCGTACAGTACAATGAGGGAAATTCCTGTGGCCCATTTCATGAACAGCCTGATCACCATGGGCCTTACGGCGTTGTTAACGGCCTTATATTTCCTCACCCTGTTCATCAAATGGGATGTCTCGGCCATCTTCGGCCCCGGCTTCCTGAAGCCGCTGTTATTGACGGCGGTTGGCCTGGCCGTTGCTTGCGGAGCCACTTATGCCGTTCTCCGGCTGGAGAAGGTCAGCTTCGATTTTAAATTGCTGATTACCCGGATGGGAACGCTGCTCGTTCCGGCCGTGGCGCTGCTGGTGCTGGCGATTCTCACACTACTTGTCAGCCTGTACTCCTTCTCGACCACACTGGTGGCGTTGTCCTTCCTATTCGTCTTCATCAGCATGAATACGGCTTTGTTCCAATATCCGCTGAACACTGGCGGCAGCCGGGGCATTGACACCTTATACCCGATTGCCATCGCCAACATTGTGACCGGATATATTTTCTACAAGCTGATCACCTCCGTCATTGCCGGCGCAGCCTTTGGTATGCTAAGCAACTCGTTTAATTTATAAAATCACCCCCCAAACAATTCACGTCAAAAACGGCGCTGCCGTCCTAATCAGGACAGCAGCGCCGTTTCCATATGTTACATTGCTATTCAGCGGGTAAGCCTGTTACGGAGTTGTCGGGGTTGTTGGCATTTCAACTTCCTTCGCGTCCAGCGCTTCCTGCGGAATCTTGATCTCATCGACCTTGTTGTGCTCGCTGATGGTCGCCTTCATATCCATATCAATCGATATCGTCTGGTCATTGCTGGTCATATCCATGACCATGGTTACATCTGTACGGGTTGGATAATACGTCTTCTTATCAACAGCATAAGCGATGTTCATGCTCTTGATGTTCATCTGCTCTATCATAGCAGCCATCTGAGGATCGGCACTGCCGCCCTGGTTCATATAAGACTTCGCCAGCTCCTTGACGTCATCGCCGGATACCTCAGCAGACAGCAGATAACTATCGCCTTCCTCGGTGATTTTTGTCTTCTCGGTAAGCGCCTTGAATTGCTCCATTTGCTTCTCAGGGTTCGCGGACTGCTGCATAGCAGCTAGGACCTGTTCACCCATCGTAGCAGGCATCTTCATCCATTGCCCGTTCATCTGGGAATAGAAGCCGTCCTTAGTCACATATTGCTCGATCTTCTGGTCGCCCTGGGCCGTCTTCATCTGCACCTCCTGATGCATCATCAGCGGCTCCTTAATGAACTTGGATTTCGTGGTCATATCGGTATCTTGCGCATTGTCCCCTTGTGCCGTCTTCACATTGATCTTCTGCTTCACCTGCGATTCCATCGCGAAGCTCTTCAGATCACCCGATGCGGCAACCGACTTCTGAATCAATTCATCCACCGTTGGAACGCCGTCTGATGTCTGTTCAGCAGGCGCTGCCGATGCGGAGGCTTCCGGAGCCGCGCTTCCTGCAGGTGCAGCTGTTGCAGCGCCCTCCGATGGTTTGAGCTCCTCATTATTGCCGCAGCCAGCCAAGGCAACAGTCAGCATAACACCCATAAATATCGTAGTCCATTTCTTCAAGTTCGATTCCTCCTAGTGATGTTAGCAAGTAGTATTGTTAAATCTTGTGATGTATTTAACCACAGGAGCCCCTCTTTTAATCAGCCGTTTAAAAGTTACATCCAAAGTCATGGTCGTCCGGGTGTTAAAAGAATGCTATGAAGACAGGCAAAACTGTGCTTATATGAGGAAGAATACTACTAAATCCTAAAGGGAAAGAAGCGTGGACCCGCATGAGTTTTGAAATCGTAGAGGCTACCCTGTCTGACATTCAAGCCGCTCTGGATTCCGGGGAGATCACTTCCAGACAATTAGTCCTGATGTACCTTGAGCGCATAGCGGATCATGACAAAAACGGTCTGACGGTGAATTCTGTACTGGAGATTAACCCGGATGCGCTGTTCATCGCTGAATCCCTGGACGTAGAGCGCCAGCTTCAGGGTCCGCGCGGACCGCTGCACGGCATACCGGTGCTATTGAAGGATAACATTAATACCGGGGATAACATGCATACCAGCGCGGGCTCGCTCGCGTTGGCGGACTCTTTTGCCGGAGAGGATGCCTTCATCGTCAGCAGGCTGCGCGAGGCGGGAGCTATCATTATGGGCAAGGCTAATATGACGGAATTCGCCAACTTCATGACGAACGGCATGCCCTCCGGCTACAGCTCCCGTGGCGGGCAGGTGCTTAACCCCTATAACATCTCCACGCCGACAGGCGGCTCCAGCGCCGGGTCTGCGGTAGCAGTGGCCTGTAATTTCTGCACTGTCTCCGTTGGAACAGAAACCTCTGGTTCCATCCTCAATCCCGGAAATCTGGGCTCCATTATCGGCATTAAGCCCACGGTTGGGCTGATCAGCCGCTCCGGTATTCTGCCGCTCTCCAGCACGCAGGATACCGCCGGGCCTATGGCACGAACGGTCCGGGATGCTGTCCTTCTGCTGAATGCACTGCTCGGCCAGGATACCGGCGATGCGGCCATGGGTACGAACAGAGGTAAGGTTCATGAGGATTATACGGTTTTCCTGGATGGAGACGGTCTGCGGGGAGCAAGAATCGGAATTCCGCGCGATTATTACTTCGAGGAGCTGACGGAGGAGCAGCTTGCACTGTTCAATGCCTCTGTGGAGAGAATGCGGGAGCTCGGAGCAATCATCATTGATCCGGCCGAGATTACCACGGCGCGGGAGATCAGCTATTCATCCGTGGTGCTGAATGAATTCAAAACCTCGCTGAACGCCTACCTGTCCCGCCTGGGCCCGGGGGCACCGATGCGTACTTTGAAGGATATTATTGATTTCAATCATGCCCATCCGGTCCAGACGCTGAAGTTCGGGCAAGCGACCCTGCTCGATGCCGAATTAACAACCTCCGGCACCTTCACTGAGCCGCAATATCTGCGCGACCGCATGACGGATCTCAGACTCTGCAAGGAGCTCGGGATTGACGCTACTATGCGCGAACATCAGCTTGATGCCCTGCTGTTCCCCGCTGACTTCGGCGCACGGATTACCTCAAGAGCCGGATATCCGTCGATCGTGGTGCCGTCAGGCTATACCTCAGCCGGTGCCCCCTTCGGCGTAACCTTCTCCGCCCGGGCCTATGAAGAACCGGTGCTTATCAGACTGGCTTACGCCTATGAGCAGAACTATAAGGTGCGCAAGCCGCCTTCACTCCGCAGCTTCATCTGATTCCGCTTCATGCCATCATGGGACAGGCCCCAGGGGCGCAGCTCACAGCTGCGTACCCCCTTCTCAATCATAGTCATGCCGGTTCTCTTCATCGGCAATGCTCTGAATCTCCTCTGCATGCATCAGATGCAGCTCATAATCGCCTTCGGCATGCAGCTTCACGACCCGCTCTTTGGTGAACTTCGCACTGCTCTCCGCCGCATCCTCGTCGTAGAACAACAGAATCCCGTCGCTTTTACGCAGCAGCAGATCATCTCTGGCCTTGAACTGCCAGCTCCCGTCATAGGGAGCATTGCTAACGGCTCCGTAGTAGTCAGCACCGGCTACAATGCGGCGGTATTCATTCTGCTTCTCTTCCTTCCACTTCTCCTCCGGTGACGCATGGGCTGTAATAATGCCCAGCTTCAGTCCGGGATATTGCTGCTTCAGCTCCAGCACCACCTCGCAGGCCCACAGATCAACACCATATTGCCCGGGAGTAATGACCCATTCCAGGCCCTCCTCCACCAGCGGAATGATCCGGTTCGCGAGTGCTTTTTTGATATAGGGAATGCCCTGATGCTTGCTGTCATAAATGCCGAGCTCATGGGCCCGGTAGCCTGTGACCAGTAAAGTCTTCATGTGCTGCGCCTCTCTCCTGACTGCTTCATTCCGAAATGTATGGAACAACCTGTACTCTATGCATTATATCTTATTTCGCGTGGCAGGGCTGCCGGACCCGGGGAGCATATAAGCCGGACCCACCGTGCCAAATTATTTTCGGTAATTACGAGTAAATTCAGATAAACTTTGGAAAACTTGATGAGAAGAAAGACGTCTGCTTCTGTCCTGACATTTAAATTACTGCGGCTGGGGATGATCACACTGTTCGCTTCCATTGTATCTTATATACCCGGCTGGGCAGTCTTTGGTCAGGCGGGCGTAGCTCTGCTCGTTCCACTGCTTCTCACGTTACTGTATAGATCGCTCTATAGGCTGGTAGGCAGCGGCCGGGGCCAGATAGGGTACGGCTCCAGAACCGTTCGCCAGACCCAGCCGCCTGCACCTGCCCCCTCCAGCATGGCGGGTACAGCTCCCTTCAGCGGCAGCTACAGCAAGGATCTGCTCGCTGTGCAAACCGCCATTGGAGACAACAGCGATTTGCATTTCAGGGAATTCACATTAGCGAATACAGGTGCCCGGGCCGTGCTTGTCCATATAGACGGGATGCAGAATGACAGACTGCTGAATATGCAGATCATGCAGTTCCTGATGTACGACTTACCCGAAGAGCCGCTGTCTTCTGCAGGCATTGCCCGCCGTCTACTCCCCTTCAGCGAGCTTAAGGAAGAGACCGCTATCGAAGCGTTCAATAAATACATCCTCTTCGGACACGGAGGCCTGCTGATCGAAGGCCTGCCCTGCGGACTGCTCATCGAAGTGCCAGGCGCTGCTAACCGTGCCATCGCGGAGCCGGTCTCCGAAGCCCTGCTCCGCGGTCCCCGGCTGGGCTTCTCCGAGGTGCTGAGCGAGAATACCTCCATGCTGCGCCGCCAGGGCCTGAGCGACCAGCTTGAGATGAAGTCTTACCGGGCAGGCAGCACGATAGAGCGGGAGATTGTGATCGCCTACATGAAGGATATCGTCAATCCCGACCTGCTGGAGGAGATCAAGAACCGGATCTGTAAAATCGATATTGATTTCGTAGCCGAATCCGGTTATATCGAGCAGCTCATTGAGGATAATTATCTCAGTCCGTTCCAGCAGCTGCAGAATACAGAACGGCCGGACAGAGTGATCAGTGCCCTGCTGGAAGGACGGGTTGCCATCCTGCTCGACGGTACACCCTTTGTACTAATCGCACCGGTAACGTTCAGCATGCTGCTGCAGTCGCCGGAAGACTATTATGAGCGCTGGCTGCCGGGAACGCTTCTGCGGCTGCTGCGTTTTGGCGCTTCCTTCTTTGCCCTGATGGCTCCGGCCCTGTACATCTCATTCATCTCCTTTCATCCGGGGCTGATTCCTACAGAGCTGGCGATCACGATCATCAAGACCCGGCAGGGCGTGCCCTTCCCTTCACTGATTGAAGTGCTGATTCTGGAGGTCTCCATCGAGATCCTGCGCGAAGCCGGCATCCGGCTGCCGAAGCCGATTGGTCCGGCGATGGGGATCGTCGGCGGTCTGATCATCGGCGATGCTGCGGTACAGGCGGGTATTGTCAGCCCGTTCCTGGTTATTACGGTTGCCGTAACCGCCATCTCCTCCTTCTCCATTCCTATGTACAGCGCCGGAATCACCCTGCGGATGCTGCGCTTCGCCGGTATGCTATTCGCCTCGGTGCTGGGAATGTACGGTACCATTCTGTTCTTCCTGCTGATCTGCTGTCATCTGAGCAAGCTCAAGAGCTTCGGAGTGCCGTATCTGACCCCGCTCTCCCCTTTCCGTCTCAGTGACTGGAAGGATCTGTTTCTGCGGGCTCCAATGGCTCTGATGAAGCGCAGACCTCTCATGATGAAGACCCGGCAGAACAAACGTAAGTCATAACCGCGCCTGCGCGTAAGGAGGACGTATCATGTTCATACGCACCGATGACAAAATCACACCTACACAAACCGCCGTTTTCCTGAACAATACGCTGCTGGGCGCGGGGATTCTTACGTTGCCGCGCAGTGTAAGCGATAGTGTCAAAACTCCGGATGGCTGGATTTCCACCCTGCTCGGCGGGGCCATTGTGATGCTTGCTGTACTTCTTATGGTGAAGATCAGCCAGCAATTTCCGGGAAAAACCGTCTTTCAGTACTCAAGGCTGCTGACCGGCCGGTTCGTCGGCGGCATTCTGTCCATGCTGTTAATCCTGTATTTCATCACTATCGCCGGCTTTGAGATCCGATCACTGGCCGAGGTTACCCTGTTTTTCCTGCTGGAGGGGACTCCAATCTGGGCAGTAATTCTTCCTTTTCTCTGGCTGAGCACCTACCTCGTGTACGGAGGCATCAACTCTATTGCCCGTGTCTACACCATTGTTTTTCCGATCAGCATCATGATTCTGCTCATCTCCTTCGTGCTCAGCCTGCGGATGTTCGATATCGATAATCTGCGTCCTGTGCTCGGCAATGGGTGGTCCCCTGTATTCACAGGGCTCAAATCCACTGTGCTTGTATTCACCGGCTGTGAAGTCACCATGACGCTTGTGGCATTCATGGAGGACCCCAAAAAGGCTGTCAAAGCTATGCTTGGCGGCCTGAGCATCCTGCTGGCCATCTATTTCCTGACCATTACTATAGTGATCGGAGGCATCTCTATTGATTCCGCCATTACCAGCACCTGGCCCACTATTGATCTATTGCGCAGCTTTGAGGTGCCGGGATTTTTCTTCGAGCGTTTGGAATTCCCGTTCATGGTCATCTGGCTGATGCAGATGTTCTGCAACTTCAGCAGCTTCTTTTTCCAGTCCTCACTGGGTCTCTCCCAGATTTTCAAGCTTAAGGTCCATCCGATTATGTATGCGCTGGTTCCGCTTCTGTTCATTTCGGCGATGCTGCCGAAGTCCTTAAGCGACCTGTTCGCACTCGGGGATACCATAGGCAAGATGGGGGTGGTATTGTTCCTGCTGGTGCCTGTCCTGCTCTCAGTCGTCTGGCTCATCCGGGTGAAGGGGCTGAAGCAGCATGTGTAGACGAATCCTGGTGGTGCTGTGCAGTCTGCTAATCCTTGCCACACTGACCTCCTGCTGGAGCAGTAAAGAGATTGAGGATCTGGCCCTATACGCAGGGCTGGCTCTGGATGTCGGAGAGTTCTCGCCCACAGAGCAGGAGCTGGAGGACAAGGGCGCTACTTATTATAAAAAGAATAAAATCACCGCCACTGTGCAGATGGTTCCGGCTAACTCCGTGGGAGGGGTAGATAAACAAGGCGGCAGCAGCAGTAGCGCACCCTATATGAATGTAACCGGAACCGGAGATTCTGTGCTTGAGATCTTCCGTCAATATTCCATACTGCGTGAACGACCGATCATCGGCCACCACCTCAAGGTTATTGTGATCTCCAGTGAGCTGCTCAAGCAGCAGAGTATAAACCAGTTAATGGATTTCGTGCTTCGGGATAATGATATCCGTCCCAGTACGATGGTGTTCATAAGCCAAGGCCGGGCAGCAGACACTATGGTCGCGAAGCAAAAAAATGAAATTCCTGCCTTTCATATTAGAGATATGCTGCGCAATCAGAAGAGAACCAGCAAGGTGCTGGACCCTGTTATTTTATCGAAAATGGATGCCAATATGTTCTCCAAACGCAGTTATGCGCTGCAGAACCTGGTAACGGCAAATGGTGAGGTAGAATTCTCGGGAGCCGGAGTAATCAAGGGAGATACCGGACACTGGGTGGGGGCGCTGACTCAGGAGGAAACCGAATGTCTGAGCTGGCTGACCAACGGGGGGCAAAGCGGTGTCATCAAGACCTACGACTGGAGCAATGAGCCGATTACCTATGAACTCAAGTCCATGAAGAGTAAAATCACTGCCAAAGCAGACGGCGGCCAGCTATCCTTCGACGTCAAGCTCACAACGGAAGGAAGGCTAAGCGAAACCTGGAACGTAGAGGAATACCCTGCGGCCACCCATCTTCCCCAAAAAGCAGAGAAGCTGTTCAAGGAGCGGCTGGAGCGGATGATGACGGGTATGCTTCACAAGCTGCAGTCGGATTACAAAGCAGATGTGGGCGGATTCTCCACCAGGCTCAGCATTCAGGAGCCCGCCTTATGGAAGAAGCTTGAGGATCATTGGGACGAGGTGTTCAGCCGGACTCCTATTCATGTCACGGTTGATTTGAAGATTACGGACTTCGGCTCCTTTACCCAATAAAAGGAGTACTGCGTAGGCTGTGGCGTTCTCTTCCGGCTACTGCTGTGTTAGCATCCAGTGAGCATCAAGTATAACTCCAGTCCTCGCTTCCGATAGTTTGAGCCCGCCCCGGTAACAACAAAACAGCAGGCAGCCCCCGTCACGGGAGGCCGCCTGCTGTTTGAAGTTTCAAGAATTACAGTCTGTCTGACAGAATCAGCACTCCGCGCCCGGGAACTGTAGTGGAGCCGCTGAACTTCTTCCCGGTAAGCAGATCGGTCCGCTCTAGGGTACCGATATCCGCACGAAGCTCCTCTGCTGAATGGTTCAGCAGGAACAGATAGGATACGCCGTCCTTCACACGCTGAACGGACTCAATACCTTCCGGCGCGCTGACCAGCGGTGCAATGCCGTTATCGGCGCACAGGTTAGCCAGGAAGCCGCGCAGGAAGGCCGCATCCGGGCTGGTGGCCACATAATAAGCCTTACCAGCGCCGAAGCTGTTCACCGTTAGGGCAGGCATACCTTTATAGAAATCCGCACCATACTGAGCGAGCACCTCTGCGCCTTCGGGATGAATCAGGTCGCAGAGCAGGCCGCAGGCATAAGAACGGTTCAGAGCCCCCCATTCCTTATTCATTATGATTTCATTGCTCATGCCCGGCAGCAGGGCATCGATCTCCTCGGCCCAGATCCCCAGCACCTTACGCAGCTCTCCCGGATACCCGCCAACCGTAACCAGATCATTCTCATTGACAATCCCGCTGAAATACGTCGTAATGAAGGTGCCGCCTGCCTGGACGAAGGCTTCAACCTTCTCGGCGAAGCCCGGCTTCACCATATACAGCACCGGTGCAATGACAATCTTGTATCTCGACAGATCCTCTTCTACGCCGATCATATCCGCTTCAATATTCTGCTGATAGAGCGCATCATAATACTTATGGACCTCGTCCACATATTTCAGTGCAACAGACGGGCCGCTGGAGAGATCAAGCGCCCAGCGGTTCTCCCAGTCGTAGATAATCCCGATCTGCGCCGCACTGCGTGCATCCAGCAGCTCGCTGCCCAAGCTCTCCAGCTCCCGGCCCAGCTCAGCACATTCGCGGAATACGCGGGTATGCTCATGCCCTACATGCTCAATGACCGCTCCGTGGTATTTCTCGCAAGCGCCGATGGACCGCCGCAGCTGGAAGAACAGCACGGTGTCAGCACCGCGCGCTACCGCCTGATAGCTCCAGAGGCGCATGACGCCGGGACGCTTCAGGGAATTGTACGGCTGCCAGTTCTGCTGGCTTGGCGTCTGCTCCATCAGCATGAACGGCTGGCCGTTCTTCAGGCCGCGCATAAGATCATGTGTCATCGCCGTATGGCTGACCGGCGTGTCCAAGTACGGATAGTTGTCCCAGGAGATCACATCCATATGTTTCGCCCATTCAAAATAATCCAGCTCCGGGTAGAAGCCCATCATGTTGGTTGTAATCGGAATGTTCGTGCTGTGCTGCTTGATGGCTTCGTACTCCAGCTTGTAGCATTCCAGCAGGCTGTGCGACATGAATCTCCGGTAGTCCAGAGAAATTCCCTGGAAGTTGGTCCGGTTACCGCCCCACTCTTCACTGAGTTCATTCGGAACAACGATTTCCTCCCAGTCATAGAAGGTATGGCCCCAGAACCGGGTGTTCCAGGCTTTGTTGAGCGCATCCAACGTTCCGTAACGTTCCTTCAACCAGACACGAAAAGCAGCCTCGGACTGCTCGGAGTAATCATATCCCCCATATTCATTGGAGATATGCCAGGCCACCAGGCCCGGGTGATCCTTATAGCGCTCAGCCAGCTTACCGGCCAGCAGTGCCGCATATTTGCGGTAGACTGCGCTGTTCGGGTTGGAGTTGTGGCGGCCGCCGAATTTACGCTTCCGGCCCTGAACATCCACGCGGGTGACCTCCGGATAGCGGTGAGCCATCCAGGCCGGATGTGCCCCGGTACCCGTAGCCAGACATACATAGGTGCCGTTCTTATATAAGCGGTCGATTAACTCATCCAGACCACTGAAATCGTACGTATCCTCAGACGGCTGAATCAGCGCCCAGGAGAACACATTAATGGTTGCTACGTCTATGCCCGCGAGCTTGAACATCCGCTCGTCCTCTGCCCAGTCCGGGGCCTCCCATTGCTCCGGGTTATAATCTCCACCGTACCAGATCTTAGGTAATTTCTCGTTGATCACGCTACGCACATCCTTTATAGTATAAGTATATTCTTATTTTAATCGCTACCTCTATCGCTATAAATATAATATTAATGAATTGGAATATAATAATATGGAACACCAGGAGATGAACCGGAATGTCACTGGATACCGTCCGCAGAATCGTATTCGCCCAGGAGAGCGGCCAGCTGCTCCCCATCACCCTCGACAGTATGGGTTATAACCCTGATCAGGAACAAGTCTCCCGGCCGCAAGGCTATCACACCTATCACTGGCTGCAGACGGCGCATGGCGGCGGGATGATCCACTTTGACAACAAGAAGCTCACACTCACCGAAGGCAGCGGCATTCTGCTGATGCCGGGGACACCGCACCGCTATGAAGCACTCTCCTCAGAGACTTGGCGCACCTATTATCTCACCTTCGGCGGGACCTCAGCCCGGCATATTCTGGATTCGCTCGGGATGAACACCAGCCTGTTCTACCGTTGGGAGAGCGGGGCCCCGCTGAGCTCGATGCTGAAGGAGATGCTGGACCGCCACGATACTTCGAATGACATGTTCAGTCTCGGGGAATCCAGCGATGCCTACCGTTTCCTGCTGACCCTGAACAAATACGGGCAGCTGCATAACAACACGGCAATCTCCCGCAATGTGGACAAGCTTCAGCCGCTGCTGAAATGGATGGACAGCCATTATGGTGATCCCGAGGTAGGCCTCAGTGATCTCGCCTCCCGGCTTGAGGTGTCCGGCAGATATCTGAACAGCCTGTTCCTGCAGACCTTCGGGCTATCGCCTTATGCTTATTTCGTCCGGCTGCGCATCCGCAAGAGCAAGGAGCTGCTGGTTGCGAATCCCCAGCTTACCGTTAAGGCCATCTCGCAGCTGGTCGGCTTCCGCGATGTCAGCCATTTCGTAGCCACCTTCCGTAAGCAGTCGGCGGTTACGCCAGAGCAGTTCAGGAAGCTGCACTAACTCCTGGACATACAGAGACGGATACCATCCACCTAAGTGGGGTATCCGTCTTTTGCGGCACGAATATAGGATCTTATCCTACTTTTATGACTTCACTGCTGCCCGTTACTCCACAGGACCGCTGCCGTTCTGCATCCTGTCTGTCCCGCTCACCGCTTCCGGCAGCCCTGCCTTCAGCTCTTCGATGAACTCCCGGAACGCGCTCGTCATATAGAGGTCACGCCGCCGGATGAATACCGTCGGCACCTCCGCATACTTCTCGGGAAACGGATAGATCCTTATCCCCTCCGTGACATTCATCCGGGTGAAATAGGATAACGGCAGCACCGCATACCCTATTCCCGCCCTTACACAGCCGAGTAATCCCTCCATCGTCCCGAACTCCATCATCTTACCCAGCCGTCCGCCCTCTTCCGCCAGCCAGCTCTCCAGCTTGTTCCGGTACAGGCATTCTGCATTCAGCATCAGCAGGGTCTTGTCATGAACAGAGAGGATGCCCTGATAATCCATACTATCGGGAATCACCAGCCCGATCCGTTCGTGGATGAGCAGCTCCTGGACAATCTCCGGGTGCTCCACCGGCCCGTCCATAAAGGCCCCCTGGACTTGATGCTGCAGAACCGACTCGATCAGCTCCCCCGCCCGTCCGACCTGCAGCTGCACCTCCACCTCCGGGTAGCATCCTCGGTAAGTGGACAGGATAGCAGGCAGCCGCACTGCCGCCGTCGTATCCGAGCCGATGGTAATCAAGCCTGTGGGCACCGGCGAATCCAGCACCGCCAGCTTCGCCTCATCCAGCAGATTAAGAATCTTGACCGTATACTCCATGAACGTCCGTCCGGCCGAGGTCAAGGTAATTCCCCGGCTATGCCGGTAGAACAGCGGAGTCTTCAGCTCCTGCTCCAGCTGCTGGATTCTTGCCGTTACATTGGACTGCACATAGTTCAGGCTTTGGGCTGCCTTAGAGATACTTCCTTCTTCGGCAACCGCCAGAAATACTTTGAGAAGACCCGTATCCACGCCGTATCGCTCCCCCCGGATCACCCATCAGCCGCAGTGATGGCCTCCATCATTTCCCTTCATTATACATGATCCGATACACCGTTTATGATGGAAATATAACAGGAATGCGAGACCCCGACTAAAAAATGGCTAGGAGTGAGAGCAGTGGAAAACAAAAAGTGGAAGTTCCAGCTGCCCGGTAATCCGGATGGCATAGAAATAGCTATCGGTACAAGTGAAATCAGAACTGTCCATGACCTCCTAAGCCGGTTCCGCCAAGAGGAGCTTATGGCGGCGCAGAAGCAGCAGGCCGAGAGACGGAAGCCACAGCCGAAAGCTCCTGTGGTCTCCCTGGCCTCCCGTCTGCAGGAGAAGAGACGTCACCCTACTGCCTGACTCCAGCTTCCTGCAGGCCAGAGCTTACAGCTTGCAGAATCTGAACAGCAAAAGGCGGAAGCATGACGGTTCCAGTCTCCAGATTGCCGGTTAGCGCGCTGCGGTAGTGCTTCTCCAGCCGGATGCTCTGAGCCGTCCGGCTGAGGTTCAGCAGGAACAGCAGCTCCCGGTTCTCTCCTGTACGCTTGAAGGCCTGAACGCCCTCCGGTAATTCCGCGAACTGCTCAAGCCCTGCGTCCAGCGCGATATCACCCAAAAGCTTCAGCCAATAATCCTCCCCGGGATCGGTTCCGATATAATATACCTTGCCCGCCCCGAAGCGGTTCAGAGTAGCCGCAGGAACTCCGGCATAGTAATCATCTTCATACCAGGCGATCGGCTCCGCTCCCTCCAGACAAAGAATGTCGCACCAATGGCTGCATGCATACAAATTCCCTTCAGCATCACGGAGCGTATGAATCTCGTCTCCAACCGGATCATACTCCTCCACCGTTATGCCGGCCGCACGTGAGAACAGCCCGGGAAGAGGCTGCATTACACAGATATTATTCATGTTCTTCACACCGCTTCGGCTCATCAAAATGACTGTGCCGCCGCCTTCCGCAAAGGATTCCAGCGCCTGTGCCGCCTCTTCATCATGCAGGTACAGGCTCGGGACGATAACCAACTTGTAGCCCTCCAGCGGCTGACGCCAGTCCACCACATCACAACTGATGCCACGCTTGGTTAACGCCCGGTGATATTGCTTGATGTTATCATAATAGTCCAGCCCCTCCGCCTGGGGCTGAATCCGCAGCGCAGCCAACTGCTCGTGCGAATACAGGATAGCCGTCTGACTCATGACTCCGGTCCCTTCCAGCAGCGGAGCCAGAGCATTCACCTCACTGCACAGCTGCCCGAATTCGGCAAATCTCCGCCCGGGCACATTGCTGTGGTCGATGAGGCCGTGCCAGAACTGCTCTGCTCCGGCGGCTGCGCTTCTCCAGCGGAAATGCACCACGGTATCCGCACCTCTGGCAATCGCCTGCCAGGCATATGCACGGATCAGTCCGGGATACGGAGTGCGCCACATCGGGAACCAGCAGCCCGGAGGGCCGCTAAGCTGTTCCATGATCCAGAAGCCCCGGCGTTTAATCCCGCGGGTCAGATCCAGGGATAAGGCCCCGCTGTATGGTGCAGTGGCCTGTTTCTTAGGCGAAGGATTCGGATAGTAATCGAAGGCCGCCACATCCAGCTCCTCTGCCAGCCCGTGCATGTCCAACCGCTGCGGATAACTGTGAAAGTTATGGGTGATAAAGTGATGTGGGCAGATCGCCCGCAGCACATCAATCTGCGACTTCTGGAAGGCAATCACTGAATCCCATTGGAACCGCTGGAAGTCCAGCAGCAGCGAAGGGTTCTGAAAAGGTGAAGCGCCATAAGGAACTGTCAGTTCACTCCAGCTGCTGTAGCTTCCGCTCCAGACCACGGTTCCCCACTCCGAATTAAGCTGTTCCAGCGTCCCGTACTTCTGCTGAACCCAGTCCCGGAACGCCAGGTTGCAGCTGTCACAGTGGCAATCCAGCATACTGAATTCGTTATCCGTCTGCCAGCCGATAACTGCAGGGTGACTGCTGTACTGGCGGGCAAGCGCCTCAATAATCAGGCTGCCATGTTTCCGCAGGGAAGCGCTGTTATAACAGCGGTGGCCGCGCACGCCCGGATGGAAGACGCCGCCGTCCGCGAGTACAGGCAACACATCCGGGTAAGCGGAGGTCAGCCAGCGCGGCGGTGTTGCTGTAGGCGTCCCGATCACAATCTGAATCCCGTACGCATGGAACAAATCCAGCGCCCGGTCCAACCAGGCGAAGTCAAAGCTGCCGTCCGAAGGTTCCAGCCGGCTCCAGGCAAATTCCGCTACCCGGACAACCTTGACCCCGGTTTCCTTCATTAACTTGATATCCTTCTCCCACATGGACTCGTCCCAATGCTCAGGATAATAGTCGACACCGATTTGCACGTTGCTGTAATCATTCCGCTCCCGAATTGTGCCCAGCTCCCTCTTATCGTAATGTACAAGACTTTGATTCGAGTATACCTCAATCACCAGTTAGCCGAAAACCATAAAGGACGCCCCGCCTCACCTCATTCACTGAGATGGGCATGAGCGTCCCGGCCAAACCACTCTATCCAATCTGTTCCCTTTCAGATTATTTCTTCAGCTTATCCCAGGCAGCCTGCATGCCCTTCTCCCAGCCGGCTTCATCCACTTTGCCGGCAATCAATTCCTGAATGGAGCTGGCGAATTCCTGTGTAACGCCATCAGGGAATTTGGATGCTTGCAATCCATAGACCTTGCCTTCTTTTACATAATTCCAGACATCCGCACCCAGCAGACCGATATCCTCAGGGGTTGCCGGAATGGTGGACAGCGCAGGAATGAACTTCCATTTCTTCACGATATACTCTTTCCCCATATCCGAAGTGACCAGCCAGTTCAGGAACGTCTTCGCTTCTTCCTTGGAGCCGGATTCCTTGTTCACTACCAGGTTCGCCGGAACACCCACCGACAGCTTATCGTTCATTGCCGCATCGTCGTTGATTGGCATCGGGAACATCCCGATGTTCATGTCCGGCGTAATGTTATCTACCAGTGTCTGTGCCCAGTTGCCTTCCTGCATCATAGCCGTTTCGCCCTTGGCGAACAGCGCCAGGTGAGTGTTAGCATCCGTGGTCAGAGGATTCTTCTGGCCGTATTTTACCGTCAGATTCAGCAAGTTGCTCCAATCCTTGAACTTCTCATTCCCTACGATGGATGCGGTTCCGTCGTTCAGGCCCTTGATGAATTCATCGACATTATCCTGCTGTGCAAAAGCTACGCTAATCCCCTGAATCCCCAGCAGCCACCATTCCTGATAAGCGTTGCCGAACGGAGTTACGCCAATCGCCTGCAGCTTTTTAGCTGCTTCTTCAAGCTGTGAAATGGTTTTTGGCGTCTCTGTAATCCCGGCCTTGGCGAACAGGTCCTTGTTGTATACATAACCGATTCCTTCAAGGTTCATTGGCATCCCGTAGGTTTTGCCGTCCTTGGTCATAGGTTCTGCTGCAAGTGGAATCAGATCCTTCACCCAAGGCTGGTCGGACAGGTCTTCGAGTTTGTCTTGCCACAGTGCCATTTCAGCATACCCGCCGTTACTGAAAATATCAGGAGCATCGCCGGAAGCGAATTTGGTCTTCAGCGCTGCACCATAGTCTGCGCCGCCGCCCACCGTCTGGATATCCAGCTTGATGTTAGGATGCTCTTTCTCGAATTCCACCTTCAGCTCATTCAGGCCTTCCACGATCTCAGTCTTGAACTGGAAAATCTTAACCGTCTTCACAGCGCCGCTGTTGCCAGCGCTTCCATTAGAAGCATTATTTGAGGCAGACTTATCGGCATTGCCGCCACAAGCCGCGAGCACTACTGACATTAGCATTACGGATGACATCATCAGTGCAGAATGTTTCTTCTTCATTAGATATTTCCCCCTTGAATAATTTAACTGCTTCTTATGTGGAACGGGAGCCCGGTGAATTAACCCTTCACCGAGCCAGCCGCTATTCCCTCAACAATGTAACGCTGCATGAACAGATAGAAGATGACGATCGGGGCAATCCCGATGGTCAGTGCCGGAAGCGCCATATCCCACTGCTTCGTATACTGGCCGAAGAAGGAGAAGGTCGCCAGCGGAATCGTCCGCAGTCCGGGCGCCTGAAGAATCAGGGACGGCAGCAGATAGTCATTCCAGATTCCCAGCGCATTGAGCACGATAATGGTCATCAGCATCGGCTTGAGCAGCGGCAATACAATCCGGAAGAACGCCGAGATCGGGTTACAGCCATCCACCGTAGCCGCCTCTTCAATCTCCAGCGGCACAGACTTGATGAAGCCGTGGAACAGGAAGATCGCCATCGGAATGCTGAGACCCAGATGGGAGATAATGAGACCTGTGAAGGAGTTATTCACGCCCAGGACGTTCACTACCTTCAGGATCGGAATCATAATCGTCTGGAACGGAACCACCATCGCCGCTACCATCAGCAGCAGCAGAATCTGGTTGAACCGGTTATTGGCACGCACCATGCGGTACGCCGCCATCGCGCTGAACAGCGAGATGAGTGCTACACTGATGATCGTAATGATCAGCGAGTTGCGGAAGGCCTCGGAGAACCGGGCCAGCTTCCAGGCATTCGCATAGTTCGACCACATGAAGGTCTGCGGCCAGCTTGCCGCGTCGCTCAGAATCTCGCCGAAGGATTTTACCGAATTCGCCAGCAGGAAGTAGAACGGAGAGAGGAACAGAAGCGCCAGAAGGATCATAATCACTTCAATGCCGATATTCCATCTGCTTTTGGTCTTGGCATTCATTAAGCTTCTACCTCCTTACTCTTCGTTATACGAACCTGAATGACAGTGATCAGCGCTACAATGAGGAAGAATAACAGCGCCTTCGCCGTACCCAGACCATAACGGTTGTTCAGGAAGGCTTCGTTATAGATGTTCATCGCTACAGATTCCGTAGATTTGAACGGTCCGCCTTTGGTCAGCGAGAGGTTCAGGTCGAACATCTTGAAGGACCAGGAGATCGCCAGGAACAGTCCGATCGTAACCGCAGGCATAATCAGCGGAAGGATAATGTTACGCAGCACCTGCATCCGGGAGGCGCCGTCAATCTCGGCAGCTTCAAGCACCTCTTTGGAGACGTTGCTGAGCGAAGCGATGTAGATGACCATCAGATAGCCGGAGGACTGCCAGATGAAGACCATGACAATCGCCCAGAAGCCGGTGGTCGCATCCCCGAGCCAAGGAAGGTTGAAGAAGGACAGGCCGGTAAGATCGCCCATAGTGGCGAAGCCTTTGATGAAGATGAACTGCCAGATGAACCCGAGCAGCAGGCCCCCGATCACATTCGGCATGAAAAAAATGGTCCGGAGCATATTGCGTGTCTTCAAGGGTTTGGTCAATAGATAGGCCAGGAAGAAGCCTACTATGTTAGTCAAGATCACACCCAGCACGGTGAATCTCACGGTAAACCAGAAGGATGACCAGAAATCGTGATCATTCGTAAAAATACTTTTAAAATTCTCAAAGCCGACCCAGCTTACATTACCGGATACGCCGTTCCAATCGGTGAAGGAGTAGTACATCCCCATCAGAAACGGAATAATCATGATCAAGGTAAAAAACAATAATGCCGGGCCAACGAAAAATACCTGCTGACCGAATTGGGACAATTTATTGCCGCGCATGTATGGCCCCCCTTTCTTTTACTCACTCACTTGTTTATGATCTAAAGATATTATCTGTTTTTTGCAGAGCCTCTTACACCTACGCAAGTGATCTTTAGGGTGTAAAATATTGACCTGGATGTGACCCGCCCCATGAAATGGACCAGTATCCGCACGAAGCTGATTGTCTTCCTGCTTGTGCCCACCTTAATCTGCATTATGGCTACGATGTATGTCAGCTATTCCCACACCACCAAGTCGCTGCGGGACCGGGCGGTCGATGAGAACAAGAATCTGCTCTATCAGGGCTACAAGAACATTAACAGTCTGCTGCAGGAGATTAACCGTCTATCGCTGAACGTGTATTCTGACGGCGATTTCTACCGGCTGCTGGAAGCTGGGTACGACGATCTGTCCTCCGATATTGCCATCTATAACTCGCTCAGCTATATCTCCACCTCGCTGCCCCACCTCTCACAGGTGTACTTATACAGTGTGAAAGACTCTAAGGCTACGCTGATCACCGACAATACAACACCCAAGCGCTGGCTGGCTAATGCACCCTACCACCAGTCCAGTCTGAGCGGAAGCTCACCGGTAAGCGTGCAGAGTACACATCTGAGCAACGCTTACGGGCTAAGGCTGCCATTAACGCAGTTTATACCGGAGCCGGTCTTTACGCTGCACCGCAGAATTGAGCGTATCCCTACCTCGCAGGCGCTAGGCTATCTGTCAATTGATGTGAAACTGGCAGCCCTCAGTGAGATTGTGGACCAGCTGTACGAGCAGGATCAGGAGAAGCTCTACCTGGTGGACAGCAGCGGCAGGCTGGTCTACAGCCATGATTCCGGGCTGCTCGGCAAACCGCTGAATGCTGATTGGTATAACACTCAGATTGCGGACAGTACGCAGTTACAGGGTTATTTTGAACAGGACAGCTCTGTATTCATCTATCAAAAGATCGACAGCATCGGCCTCGGCTGGACGCTCGTCAAGCAGATTCCTGTCTCCTATCTGTTCCGCGAAGCCAAGGAGGCCGCCGCGATCAACCTGCTGCTGCTGGCGCTGCTGCTGGTGACGATCATTGTTCTGACGATCCTCGTCTCCTTCCGGATTACCGCGCCGATCAAGCAGCTGACCCGGTATATGAATCAGGTCCAGACCGGGAATCTCAACATTGAGATCCGCCCGGCGGGCAACGATGAGATCGGGGTGGTCACCGAGCATTTCCGCAGTATGATGGACACGATCAACAATCTCATTCTGCGGGAGTACAGACTGGAGCTGGCGAGCCGGACCAATGAGCTGAGGGCGCTCCAGTCCCAGATTAATCCGCATTTTCTGAACAACACTCTCCAGATTATCGGTACGCTGGCCCTGGAGCTGAAGGTGCCGCAGATCTACGGCTTGCTGTCGGCTCTGGCCAAAATGATGCGCTACAGCATGTACAATGATGAGAAGGTGGTGACGGTCCAGAATGAGCTGGATCATGTCAAAGCGTATATCCAGCTGCAGAAGGAGCGTTTTGAGAACAAGTTCAGCTTCCGCTGTGAGGTGGAGGAGCCGCTGCTTCAGGCGCTGATGCCCAAAATGATCCTCCAGCCGATTGTGGAGAATTACTTCAAGCACGGCTTCCAGCTTGACCGTCAGGACGGATACATGGAGATTAACGTGGCCGGGCTAACCCCGGAGCGGATGGAGATCAGCATCGCCAACAACGGCCTCCCGATTCCGGCAGGACGGCTGGAGGCGCTGCGCAAGGAGCTGGAGCAGTCCAGCACCGTTGAAGAACGGGAGCTGCTGCAGAACGCTGGACAGGACAGCCCTAGTAGACGCGATGCTCCGGGCGCGGGCATCGGCCTCGGCAATGTGCTGGCCAGGCTGCGGCTGGTCTGCGGGGATAATGCCCTGATGACCGTGGATAATCTGAAGACAGGCGGGGTAATCATCCGCCTTGAAATCGATATTGTAGTGGAGAGTGAACGGATATGAAGGCACTGATTGTAGATGACGAAGCAAGAGTCCGGAAGGCCGTCCGCCTGCTGGTGGACTGGGAGGCCCATCAGATTGAGGAGATTCTGGAGGCGGGTAACGGCAATGAGGCCATCGCTCTAATCCGCCAGGAGAAGCCAGCGCTGGTCATTATGGATATGATGATGGAGTCCGGGAGCGGCCTGGAGCTAATGACCTGGGTGGATGAATTCGCAGGCAGCACCAAGTTCATTGTGGTCAGCGGGCATAATGATTTCGACTTCGTCCGCCAGACCGTCCGCCATGGCGGCATCGATTATATCCTGAAGCCGATTGACCCGGATATGATTAACAGCGCGGTCTCCAAAGCAGTATCCGCCTGGCGGGCCGAGGAGGCGGAACGCAGCCACCGCCAGCACCAGAGCCTCCGGCTGAATGAGATCAAGCCGATCTTCGGGGAGAAGCTGCTGTCCGCATTGATCGACGACAAGGTGAATGCCGAGGCCTCGCTGCGCCGCCTGATCCATGACGGCATCATTCCGCCGGACATTAAGATTTCGCGTCTGCTCCTCGTGCAGACGGACAGCGGCAACAATCCGCTGCTGCGGCGCTTCGGCGGTGACAGCGAGCTGCTCTACTATGCCATCGTGAACATCTGCAACGAATTTCTGCAGCAGCAGAGCACGGGCATCGCGTTCCGCTATTGGGGCGGGCCGCCGGAGATTGCCATCCTGCTCTGGGAGCCGCATGAATCCGTCACTTCGCTGATTAGCCGGATGAATCAGGGCATCTTCCTGACGCTGCAATTCCGCATGCATTTCGGAATCAGCACGCCGGGCGCTTTCCCCGCGCATCTGCCGGCGGGACGCACCGAAGCCGCCGAAGCCCTGCTGCGGCGGAATCTGCTCAGGCATGAGGATTACTGCCATTATGCGGGTGCGGAGGCGCTGCCGGGTGC
This sequence comes from Paenibacillus sp. FSL R7-277, assembly GCF_000517965.1. Taxonomy (NCBI): domain Bacteria; kingdom Bacillati; phylum Bacillota; class Bacilli; order Caryophanales; family Paenibacillaceae; genus Paenibacillus; species Paenibacillus sp. FSL R7-277. The sequence continues at coordinate 53,019 of NZ_ASPX01000108.1, read as the reverse complement.
GGGGACAAGCATGGGAGCGGGCTCGGTGGCAGGCGGGGAGACTGATGTGGGTGTGATGACGGGCGGGAAGCCAGGCTTGGGTGCGGTGACAGGCGGAGTGACTGGCTCGGGAACGGACGAGGTGACAGGCCGGAAGTCAGGTACGGGTGCGGCGACAGGCGGATTGACTGGCTCGGGAACGGGCGAGGTGACAGGCCGGAAGTCAGGTGCGGGTGCGGCGACAGGCGGATTGACTGGCTCGGGAACGGGCGTGGTGACGAGCCGGAAGTCAGGTGCGGGTGCGGCGACAGGCGGATTGACTGGCTCGGGAACGGGCGAGGTCACAGGCCGGAAGTCAGGTGCGGGTGCGGGGCCGGGGTGGGTGACTGGCAATGGTGCTGGCGCAGTGACGGGCAGGAAGCCGCGCGATAAGCGGGAGACCGCGGTCCCGCTGAGCTTTGCCGATGTCCAGGAGGACTGGCGGATGGCAGTCATCAGCGGGACGGCCGAAGCCCTGACCGCAGCAGCGCAGCACTGGACCCAGGAGCTGAGCCGCCGGGGGGTGGTTACCCCGCAGATGCTGAACGACTGGAAGGCCGATGCGCTGCTGCTTCGCTCCCGGCTGGTCCGGGAAGCGCTTGGCAGCCAGGCAGCCAACGTACTGGCTGAGCTTGAGCACGGGGACCAGCAGAACCCCTCTCCGCAGCCCAGCGGCTATTCCTTCTCCCTGTTCGCCTGGCGCGATTGGTCCCTTGCCTTCATGCAGCAGTTATCCCGGGCGCTCACGGACAGACAGCAGAAAGAGCGGAACCCGATGACGGAGATCGTAAAATACATTGAGCAGAATTACCCCTCCGACCTCTCCCTTCAGGAGGTGGCGGGCAAATTCCAGGTCAGCCGCGAGTATGTCTCACGCCGGTTCAAGCAGGAATACGGCATCAACTTCTCCGACTACATCGTCAGCGTCCGCATCGAGAAGGCCAAGCTGCTGATGCAGAATCCGGGCCTCAAGCTAGCCCAGATCTCGGAAATGGTCGGCTTCCACGACGTCAAATACTTCAGCAAGGTCTTCAAGAAGCACACCGGCCATTCGCCGAAAGACTACCGGGATCAGGCGGAGCATTAAGCTCCGTCTGGGTGGTATGTGAATGCTGATTACTGGGGGAGAATGTATTCGGTTTTTCGCCTACATTCGCTCCGGTTACTTCACCCTTTTAGTCCTCCATGGCTCTTCACCCATCCACAGATGAATAGCTGATGCTCTACTAACTTACTGGAGTCCGTTTGCTGTTAAATTTCGCTAACCTCTGTACCACTCCAGAAAAGCCGCCGCCACTGCCTTGCCCGCCGCACCGTTCGGATGCGGGTCGAACTCGTCGCTCATATACTCCGGCTTGATCCGGTGGTCAGCAGGAATAGCAACAGAGAGCACGGCAGCGATGTCGAACACGCGGTCCACTCCGGCCGGAGGACTCATGCGGATACATTCATTCATTTTACGCCAATGGGTCTCAGGCTCGCCCTCGAAATTGAAAGGCGGCACCGTGCTGAGAATTACCGCTGCCTCCGGCTGTGCTTCCTTGATCCGGGAGATAATGTGTGCGAGGTCCCCCAGCAATTCCTCTGCCGAGCGCTGGCCGATATCCAGATCATTCACGCCGAGCACGATCAGCACCTCATCACCTTGCTGTGCTTTATGCAACCAGGGACCGTCCGTGGCTACATCGTAGGCCCGGCCCCAGCCGGAGCCGATATTCCACACTCCATACTCTGTACCCAGCCCCTCCGCAATTCTTGCCGCCCAGTGCGCATATTGGTCCTTGGCGGTCCGCACCCCCTGCGTGATGGAATCGCCCAGGAATACCAGTCTCTTCACCACTTGCTTCTTGTAACCCAGGAAGCTTGGCAGCACCTGGAGCTTATCCGATTCACTGAACCCCGCCGCTGACTCCTGCGCTGCCTGTGTACCCGGCGCATCGTAGCCGGAGACCAGCATTCCCTCCACATTGAAGGGGAATGACTTGCCTGCGCCAGCCGTCTTCAAGGTCCAGGTGAAGGCCAGCATATGGCCCTCCCGCAGCTCCAGAAGCGCTTCGTCGCTCCAGAACTGCTCACCCGGCTTCACACGCCGCGACAATTCGCCGCCAAAGGTAACCGGCACCTGCGAGCCCGGCACAATGCTGCCGTCCGGCGCCGCTCCGCCATCGGCGAGATATGCCGCCTCGATGCTCCACTCGCCGCCCGGTTCACTGGCTACGGCATCCGCGCCCAGGTCCCAGGTCGAATCCACCGCATTGCTATGCCAGAACTTCAGCGTCAGGCTCCCGTTCTCCCGCAGACGGATGTAGGTGCGGTACGTATGGGTGAACGGCTCCGCCGCGTTCATAATATAGTTGGCGGCTGTAGATAGCGCGGTGGCCGAGGTGAACTCCGGCTGGCTCAGTACTCCGCCTAGACTGTTCTCAATATTGTTCATAGTCATCGACTCCTCTATTCTATTTCTGCTTCTATGGCTAATGGGCTGGTGAGCTGGTGCGGCTGGTGCTGTACAGTAACTTGGCTCAACTTTGACCCGGCTTTCCCGACTTTAACCCAACTTTGGCACGACTCCTGCCCGACTAATGTTGCACTATCTGCAACACTGATGCCCGTAAAATCGGCTGTTCCGGTGCAATGTTGCACCAAATGCAGGAATTTTGCCGCTGATTGGCCCAAGGAAGCTGAAATGCTGCATTTTTGACAACAATTCGCCATAGCCCTGCTCCTGCTGCGGGGATTGTTGCATTTCTGGCAGCAATTAGCCCGTTGTGGCTCATCGTGTGTGCCATTGCACTCCCCCATCGCCGCCAATCCCCAAAAAGCTCCCCGATCCAGGAGACGAATGTCCCCTGTCATCAGAGAGCTTGGTTACTTAAGGGCACAGCCATAGGCTAAGCCAGCGTGCGGGTGTGTTAATTCGGTCTATAGTTGTGTTAATTCAGTCTTGCGTGTGTGTTAATTCCGTCTATAGTTCACTTATTTCAGCGCAATCGTGAACGTTACGGACTTCTCACCGGCGCCCACTTTCACTATAGTCTCATCTACCTGCTCCGCACCTTCCACGGAAGCGATAGCGCCGAGATCCTTCACCGCCAGGGTGAATGCTTTGCCGCTGCCTTCGGCAGTAACCTTTACAGTGCTGCCGCTGCGTACAGCTTCTACCTTCAGCTCAGGTGCGCCGTGGATATCGCGCACAGTCGCCGCAGCAGACTTCCCGTCCTCCAGGGAGTACAGGCCGAACTTCACGCCGTCGGCAAAATCATAATCCGGACGGCTGTCCTCGCTGCCCAAGGCCAGCAAGGTGTTCGGACGCACGAACAGCGGCAGGCTGAAGAAGTCATGCTTCTCCTTGCGCCATGCTCCGCCCTGTACGGTCTCACCGTTCAACAGGTGTGTCCAGCGGCCAGCAGGCAGGTAATACTTCACTTCGCCGTTCTCCTGGAAGATCGGAGCGACCAGCAAGGAATCGCCCAGCATGTACTGGCGGTCCAGCACTTCACAGGTCGGATCTTCCGGGAACTCCATCACCATGGCCCGCATCGAGGCCCAGCCCTGCTCATGTGCCTGTCCGGCTACATCATACAGGTACGGCATCAGGCTGCACTTGAGCTTGGTGAAGAAGCGGGTAACGTCCACGGCTTCATCGTCATACGCCCAAGGCACACGGTACGAGGTGCTGCCGTGCAGACGGCTGTGGCTGGAGAGCAGGCCGAAGGCCAGCCAGCGCTTGAAGACATGCGCCGGAGCGGTGTTCTCGAACCCGCCGATGTCATGACTCCAGAAGCCGAAGCCGGACAGGCCGAGCGACAGGCCGCCGCGCAGGCTCTCTGCCATGGATTCATAGTCGGCATAGCAATCGCCGCCCCAGTGAACCGGGAACTGCTGGCCGCCAGCGGTAGCGGAGCGTGCGAACACGGCAGCTTCATTTTTGCCGAGCTTCTCTTCCAGCACCTCGAATACAACCTTGTTATACAACTGGGTATAATAGTTATGCATCTTGTAAGGGTCGGAGCCGTCAAAGTATACCACATCGGTCGGAATCCGTTCGCCGAAGTCGGTCTTGAAGCTGTCTACGCCCATATCCACCAGGTCACGCAGGTAACCGGCATACCATTCACAAGCCGCAGGGTTCGTGAAGTCGACCAGTCCCATACCCGCTTGCCAGAGGTCGGTCTGATAGACGTCGCCGTTGGCTTTTTTGAGCAGATAACCGTTCTTGCGGCCTTCTTCAAACAGCGGGGAGCGCTGTCCGATATAGGAGTTGATCCACACGCAAATCTTGAGCCCCTTGTCGTGCAGGCGCTTCAGCATGCCCACCGGGTCCGGGAACACACGGGAATCCCACTGGAAATCTGTCCATTGATATTCGCGCATCCAGAAGCAGTCGAAGTGGAACACATGCAGCGGCAGATCGCGCTCGGCCATCCCTTCCACGAAGGAGTTCACCGTAGCTTCATCGTAGTCTGTAGTGAACGAAGTCGTCAGCCACAGGCCGAAGGTCCAGGCCGGAGGCAGCGCAGGCTTGCCGGTCAGGGAGGTGTATTTCGTGATGACCTCTTTAATCGTCGGCCCTTCAATCACGAAGTATTCCAGGCTCTCTCCGGCTACGCTGAACTGGGCCTTCTTCACCTTCTCAGATGCAATCTCATACGAGACGAGTTCCGGCTGGTTCACGAAGACGCCGTAGCCCTTGCTGGTCACATAGAACGGAACGTTCTTGTACGCCTGCTCGGAGCTTGTACCGCCGTCTTTGTTCCACAGATCGACCACCTGGCCGTTTTTGACAAAAGCCGTGAAGCGTTCACCCAGGCCATACACGAATTCGCCGACGCCTAAGTCCAGCTCTTCACGCATGAAGGTGTTGCCGTCCTGATCCGTGATATAGGCCATTGATTTGTAACCGCTACCGGTAATACGCTCGTCGCCGCGGTAGAAGTCCACCGACCAGTGTGTGCCCTTGTTGATGACTACGCGGAGTCCCCCGCTGATCAGCACGGTCTGCGCTTCGCTCTCTTCCACCTGAACATGATCGCCGGTTCCCTCAGTCAGCTCGAACGAAGGTCCGCGTGGAATGACGCCGTCGTTATGAATAATTTTGACTCCAACCACGCCCGGAAGCGGGGAATGGAATTTCACCGTCAGCAGTGTGGAGTTGAGTGTCGCCGAACGTCCCGTGATGGGAGTCGTCTGCGTGATGGCGGTCAGGCCTTCCTCTGTTTTTTCTACTACATAGTTCTGCACTGCACCATTGATTGTAATTCCGTCACGAACCAGCCATAAGCCGTCTGTAAATTTCATATGTGCACTTGCCACCCTTCGATTTGGTGTATATAGTTGCATTATACCGATAATAAAACCTCAAAACTAATAATATATAGCTCATTTATAACACTATTTTGACGTAATCAGACAAGGAGGCCCCTAATGGACCGTACCTCGCAGCGCTTGCTCAAAGAAGACCGCGAACACGGGGATGTCATGTTCCCCCTGGCTGCCTACTGGATCGACCTTCCCGCCGGAGCGCATGTCCTGGACACCCACTGGCATGAGGAAGCCGAGTTCTTCCTGCTGCTGGAAGGCGAGATTCTGTTTCAGGTGGACACCGACTATTTCACGCTTCGCCCCGGTGAGGCCGTGTTCATTGAATCCGGGGATATCCATGCCGCATACGCGCTTACAGAGACCCCCTGCCGCTTCTGCGCCCTTGTCTTCCACCCCGACCTGCTGGCCAGCGCCCAATATGATACCATCCAGCAGAGTGTTATTCTGCCGCTTCAGGAGAAACGCCAGAGCTTTCCGCGCCACCTCACCCCTTCTGTTCCCTGGCAGGCGGAGCTGCTGCTGCATCTGAACCGGATGATGAACGCGTATGATCAACAAATGCCCGGATTCGAAGCTTTTATGAAAGGGACCCTGCTGATTATGCTCTCGCAGATTGCGCAGCCGGGGCGCTTCGTCAACCACAGCCAGTCCGAAGGCGCGGAGCCCACGAAGATTGACCGCCTGAAGCGGGTAATTCTCTATATCCAGGACAACTACCAGGAGCCGATCCGTACCCGTGACCTGTCGGGGCTGATTCCGATGAGCGAAGGGCAATTCTGCCGTTTTTTCAAAAGCATGACCCGCAAGACGCCCGTCGATTACATCAACTCCTATCGGGTTCGCCAGGCCGCAGCCCTGCTGAAGCAGGGGGACCGCAAAATCTCCGATATTGCCATGGATGTCGGCTTCGACAACGTCAGCTATTTCATCAAAGTGTTCCGCAAAGTCATGAATTGCTCACCTTCAGAATTCCGCAAGGACGCCGCTCCCTTCGCCGGGCAGAACCAGCTCTATCCGTAAGCTGAACCCCGCCCCATTCTTTTTCCTGCTTACGGATGCCCGGATACGTTTAAGTTAGTGTATGGATGACCACGGCACCTGCCGCTTCAGCGGTGGCCTAGTGGCTCATTCCGGTGGACATGCCGTTCCCCACTAATCTACTTACAGGAGGCAGATATTCATGAATCAACATGTTACCTTGCCAATTGAGGTACAGGACTTCTACAATGCAGTGAACCAATACCAGCCTGACGCTCTGATCGAATTGTTCGCACCCGGCGCTACCGTGAAGGATAACGGGAAGTCGGCCGATGGCACAGAGGCTATAGCGGCTTGGGGAGAATCCGAGCTATTCTCTGCTAAGGTCCGCTTTACTATTATGGAAATTGAAGAAATCCAGGGCCGCATTGCGGTGACCGCTGAGATGGAGGGGGAGTTCAATAAGAACCGTGTTCCCGCCCCGCAGCAGTTCACCCATGAATTCAAGGTACAAGGCGGCAAAATCAGCGAGCTGATCATCACGCTTAAATAACGCCGAGCAAGTTCAAAGTATAACCATACTTTATAACTCAAAAGGCTGTCCTTTAAGTCATGAATATGACTACGCGGGACAGCCTTTTAATTACATAAGATGGGTTTCAGCACTGGAGTGGACGCGGCGATGGCCACTCCGTTGTGTTCTTGTGTTCCCTGATTGCATTTTCTGCAATAGATTCCGCTCTATATTGCCCTAGAACGCATTCTATTGTATTTCATACAGTAGATTACTGGATTTAGGCTCCAGAAGGCCATTTCCGGCGAATTCTATTGTATAGAGTGCAATAGAAGCTACTTTCCCGTCGATTTCAGAGACATCTATTGCACAAAGTGCAATAGCCAAACGTTGAGCATTAGAGTATAGGCAAGTTACTTAACACTACATCCCCATTACCTGCCAGCAAGCACGGAATTCCTCCCACCGTCCTTACGGATTACGATGAAGCAGGTGCTGTCCGGCAAAGGCACCGCCTGCCCGTTATCGTCCATCATAACCACTCTGTTCTCCAGCGCCTCCGTGTAGCCCTCCTGCAGGTAATGACGCAAGACCTCTATCTTGGCCCGGTCCCCCAGCGTCTGCTGAATGAATGCGGTGTACTGCGAAGGTGTGAAGTAGCCGAACTGCTCCTGAACCTCATGAATGTAGGCTTCCTCCCCCCAGGTGTACGTATACAGGAATTCCATCGCATCATTCACCGGCATCAGAACCTCGTGTTCGCCCAGCTGTTCATAACGGATATTCCTTCCGGCAAAATCCTTCGCGTACCGCTCCAGCCACGCCATGCCGTCCGCCTCCAGAAACTGTACCCGCCGCAGCTCATCCTCCGGCTCGCTCATTATGCCGTCGCGGATAATGATCGTCCCGCCGTCAGCCAATACCTCGAAGGCACTGGTCAGGGCTGCCGCCACCGTGCCGTGATTGAACTTCCGGCCGTCCAGCGGCACATAGGAATACAGCTCATGCAGGATGGATGAGAAAATCACCGTGTCCACCGTGCCCGGCTCCACATAATCCTTCAAATTCAGCGCATCGCCTTGGAGCACCTCCCAGCGGCGGTCCTCCCGCTGCTTGCGCTGCCGCAGCGCTTCGATCACATTGCTTGCGATATCAATCCCCACTGGCACCACCTCCGGCATCCGCTCCTCAATCAGATCGAGCAGCACCCCGCCGCCGGGGCCGATGTCCAGCACCTTCCCTCCGGTAACGTAGTCCAGAATCACTGCCTTATAGTCAGCCGTATCATTCATCTGGCTTAAGTACGTATCCTCATTGTGGAAGCGGTCGAAAGCATCCCGCCGCAGATCGAACAGGTCGAACAGCAGCATGACCGCCCGTTCATACAGCGCTGACTTCTCGGCCTCCATACAGAACTCAATCAGCTTCTCCGCTGCCGCTGAGAACTCGAACTGGAAGAACAGCGTATCCGGCAGATGCTCCTTACCCCGCAGCCTGTGCGTAAGATGCGGGTTGCTGCCGGAAGGCTTCACGCCGCTGTAGATCTCCTCCCAGCTCAGCTCCGAGAGATACTTTTCAATAATCCGTTTCTTATAGACGTTGATCTTCTTGCTGCCCTTATAGTCATAATGAATACTGTTCATGACCGCCTCGAAGCTCAGATGGCTCAGATGGCTTAGCTGAAGCGGGCCGCTGCCGGCCACCAGACTCATGACCTTCAGGAACTGCTCCAGCGAGAAGGTCTGGAGCGCCGATTCCACATACCAGAAGGTGGCAGGCTGCAGCGGCTCCAGCGCAGCTGGGAGGAAGCCCTCCTGCACCAGCCCGTCCCACTCCGTCTCGTAATCCTCCCCCTGCGCAATGGACCCGGCGCGCATTCTCCGCAGACGTTCCTTCATCGGGACTTCAGGCTGCAGATTCCCTGAAGCAATTACAGCAATCAGCTCCATGACCTGCAGGCGGACCTCCTGCCACAGCTCCGGGGATACCGCAGCAATGATGCAGTGATTCAGTGCGAACAGCAGCCGCTCCAGCTCCTCTGCGCCCAGCAGTCCCTGCTCCACCAGTGCGGACAACGGAAGATTGACGGAAGGCGGAACCTCGCCGCGGATTTGCTGTCCAATCAGCCCATGCGTCTCGATCAGCGTATGTATGACCCGTCTCTTCTCCGCAGAGCCTGCCTCGTCCTGCTTCATCCCTTCTGCATACCTCCGGTACAACTCTGCGGAGCCGATATTATGAACGAAAATATTAATACCCTCTTCCTGCCAGCTCCGCCGCTGCCGGAGAGTCCCGCCCTTAGCCGTCTCCGACCAGATCAGCGTCTCCTCAGCCAGCTCCTTGATCCAATACGACAGCGGCAGACTGTCCAGCACCCGCAGACTCCGCTCTACATAATCCAGCACCGGATTCTGCTGCGCAAGCGACTGCAGCGATTCTACCCGCTCCAGGTTCACAATCGTCTGCTCTGCCTGCACGATGTACTCCAGCCACGGATAGCCTTCTCCGGCAGGCCATTCTCCTTCACGATACGCCTCTATAGCCCGTAATGATTTCAGCATTTGCATACCTCCCTATGTAATAGCAATCTATATACAATAGCCCATGGGCTTCAGGTTTGAATCAGAGTGTCCCCGGAATGGAACAAACCGCAAGCTTCTATTATAGAAGCCTGCGGCTGCGAAGAGCTCTTGTTCAATTGTATCAGATAGTTGGCCGGGAATCAGATTCCTCTCATTTCACACCTGCCATGAATTCTCTGTAATCCTTGGCAATCTCTTTGGACAGCGTATGATGCAGATAATGTCCGCCATTGAGCGGCACCAGCTTACCGTACACGGAATCCTTCACCTGTTCCTCATGCAGCTGCATCCAGCCCTCAACATCGGTATTATTTGACTGTACGAAGAGCAGCAGCGGAAGCTCTTTGGGGAAGGTCAGCGCCTGGGCTGCTGTGAAATTCTCCTTGAAATACTTACTCTCATTCACGACAGTGTCATTGTTTGAGTTCTTGGTGGCGATCATCTTCATCTGCTGCTTGGTATGCTCGTCGAACGAAAGCCCGGCATACGGGTCGCCGCCTATCTTTTGGAACAATCTCACAATGCCGGATTTGTCGAGGAACTTAAGCGTTCCCACCGGTATTTCATCGTCCAAGCCCCCTTGGTTCGGCACACTGCTGTCGATTCCCACAAAGGCCGTCACTTCATCCTTATACTTGTTCACATAATCCAGCCCGTAGATTCCGGCGATGGAATGCCCCATGAGGGTGTAACGCTTGATTCCAAGCTGCTGCAATGCTTCATGAATCTCACTGACGATATTGTCCGAGGTCCGTTCCTTATCGGTCCGGTCACTTAAGCCATAGCCGAACGGCTCCACCACGACTACTTTGGAGTTAGGAGACAGCTCGTCTACCAGCGGTTTGAAATCAAGCGCCGGTGCCCCGGTGCCATACCCCGTCAGCAGCACCACGGTCTCCTCACCCGATCCCTGGACAAGTACGTTCATCTTCTTGCCATCGACTGGCACAAGCTGCCCATACGGCTCAATCTTCTTCAGCTCCGCTTTGCTGCTGATCATATTGACCACAAATACTACAGCAAAAAACAATACGATCACAATCATCAATGCCGCTATAGACTTAAGCAGGATTCTGAGTCCTTTTTTCATTATACAATCACCTGTCCCTATGAATCGGATGTACTGCCTTGATGAAGTGCTAAGGATAGTATATATAATGAAAATGTACTCTCCGTGACGGTAATATGAACGGAGGATGAACGGTGTAATAATCTAATCTGCCGGTGTATTCAGCGGCAGCGTTACAATGAAGCTTGTGCCTGCGCCTAGCTCACTCTCGACCCGGATATCTCCTTGATGAAGCAGGACGATCTGCTTCACGATGGCCAGCCCCATCCCGCTGCCGTTATACTTGTTGCTGTGGGAGCGGTCCGCCTTGAAGAAGCGTTCGAAGATCCGCTTCTGGTCCTCGGGAGCGATCCCGATGCCGGTGTCGGATACACGAACGGTTACACTTTTATTATCTTGCTTCGTATGGACACTGATTACTCCCCCATCCCCGGAGAACTTAATGCTGTTGCCCAGCAGGTTCGTCCATACCTGGCTCAACAGGTCATAATCCGCCGTCAGCGTGGCAGCCGTCAGCTGAAGATCGAAGTTGATGCGCCGGGCCGACCATTGCGGCTGAAGAGCAACAATCACACGCCGGATCTGTTCATCCAGGCTGAAGGTGGTGAACCGGAGCTGCTGGGACTGCGATTCAAGCAGACTCAGCTTCAGCAGGCTGTCGCTCATCTTGGACATCCGTTCGGCTTCCCCGATGATGATATCGATATAGCGGCCCCGCTCGCTCTCTGGAATATTCATCTGCTTCAGCGCCAGGGCATAGCCGGAGATGGAGGTCAGCGGCGACTGCACCTCATGAGATACATTCGACACGAAGTCACGGCGCATCTGCTCCAGCTGCTGCAGATCATGCGTCATCTCCTCGAAGCTGCGCGCGAGGGCGCCCAGCTCTCCCTTTTGCTTGATATTCAGCTTCACGTTGAAGTCCCCGGCTGCGATCTTGCGCGTCGCGTTGGTCAGCTTCTTAATCGGCCGGACCACGAACATGGCCGCCACCAAGATCACGAGACTCCCGGAGACCAGCGAATACACCACGAAATTCACCAGCCATTTCAGCACAAAAGCGGAGGAGGGGGGACCGACCGGCTCTACGAACAATGCTTTTTTTCCCGTATCCGTAGTTAATTGCATCCCTAGCAGGCTGATGGAGATACCTGACGGATTGACCTGCACAATTCCGCCTGCCAGCACCTGCTGCACCTGCGCTTCAGTCACGGTCTCCAGCTTCATTCCTTCTGGCCCGCCATAAGACTGAACCCCGCCGTTCGCATCGTAAATCCGCACATGATAGGTCTCAAGCTGCTTCATGCCGCTTACGAACTTGTCAGCTTCCGTCAGCGGAAAGGCATCATAGATCTGTACGACATCTTGTGCGAAGCGTAGCAATTGAAACTGCAGGTTCTCATTCAATTCATCTTTGTATATCCAGATTGCCAGATTGAAGGAGATCACTGTCCCCCCGATTACGGAGATCAGATAAGTCAGGACCACACGGGTATATAAGGACTTGATCATTCAGTAACCTCAATCCGGTATCCCAGACCGCGGACAGTCTCGATCCGAAAATCCGGCGAAGCCGCAAACCGTTCACGCAGGCGCTTGATATGTACATCTATCGTCCGGTCATCCCCCGAGTAATCAATGCCCCAGATCTGGTCGATCAGCTGCTCGCGGGTATAGACCTGCCCCGGTGTTCCGGCCAGCTTATACAGCAGCTCGAACTCTTTAAGCGGCAGGGACAGCGCTTCTGTCCCGTTCATCACCTTGTAGGTCTGCCGGTCCAGCGTTACCTCTCCGATACGGATCGTATGCGACTTGCCGATTCCCGAGCGCTTCAGCAAGGCTCTGACCCGGACCGTCAGCTCCAGCGGATCAAAGGGCTTAGTCAGATAATCATCGGTTCCCAGCTCGAATCCCTTCACCTTCTCCCAGGTCTCCCCCTTCGCCGTCAGCATTAACAGCGGCAGCTCCGGGTCTGCTCTGCGAAGCTCCTTGCATAGCGCCCAGCCGTCCATCACCGGCATCATAATATCCAGGATGACCAGATCCACATGCGTTCTGGCATAGACCGCCAGCGCTTCTTGCCCGTCTGCCGCTTCAGCGGTATCGAATCCGTCATTGCGCAGAAATAGGCAGACAAGCTCGCGGATATTCGCATCGTCGTCTGCAACAAGTATAGTAGGCATCTATTCCCTCTTTTCGTATGATCCGGCCTTATAAATATTTCTGTCTTCCCAGTAGCATCACCCTGCTGCTTTGCCGGTATGCACCGACACCATCCCCCACTCCGGCTCCGCGCTCCGGCTAGGTGCCGAACCGCTGCCGGTAGCCGCATTTACGGCACAGCTCCTCAACAGCTTCCCGGCGCGAGAAGCCATAGAACAGATTATTCGCCCGTTCCCCCTCGACAATCTCAGAGAACGGCTGCTCATGAATATTGCCGAGGTTGATCACCCCTTCGCCATCCAGACAGCACGGCACAACGGTGCCGTCTACCAGGACCGCCGCCTGGCTGCGCAGCGCATGGCAGAAGCCCTTGCCGTCATCCTCCGGCTCATGCAGCGCCGGCCATCTGAACTCGTGGTCCTGGTTCAGGTACACATGCGGGGCAATCTTCACGCCGCTGCCGGGGACGACCTTCTCCTCGATCCTGTAGCCCAGTCCGAAAGCCTCCTCCAGCAGGGCCAGCGTCTCACGGTTGCGCTCCTTCTCCAGATTCGTCCGGTTGTCCTCCGTCAGATTCCAGAGCCGGAACGAGACAATGACACCTTGGGCGGAGATCTCCCGGACGAACTGGATGATCTCTGTAAGATAACCTTCACGGTTCTCCGAGCCTGCATGGCCGTCGAAGCTGTGCAGCGAGAAGTTCATCTGCCGCAGTGCCGGCTTGCCGAGCAGCTTCGGCCCCGCTTTACGGATCAGCGTGCCGTTGGTCGTAATATTGACCTTGAAGCCCTTGGCATGCGCGGCATCCAGCAGCTCGCCCAGCTTCGGATGCAGCAGCGGCTCGCCTTTGACATGCAGATAGATATGATTGCTATGCGGTTTGATCTCATCAAGAATGGTGTTGAACGTCTCCAGCTTCATGAAATTCTTCTGCCGCTCCGTGGGCGGACAGAAGCTGCAGGCCAGGTTGCAGACGCTTGTGATCTCGATGTATACCTTTTTGAACGTCTTCAAGTTCCGCTCCCCATTTCAATATATAATGCAGACCAGGTTGCCCGTTACGTTAGAGATCCGAAGCATACCGCAGGCCAATCTGGGCTCTCGCCTCTTCCATCAGCTCTGCCACCGCCAGGGAATTGGCGTGGCTGTTGGTCGCGCTCTCCCGCTGCCCGCTCTTCAGCAGATGAATGAACTCCTCAATCTCATAGTACATCGCCTCATACACCTGCGGGAGCGTAAGCTCCTCGACGGTTCCGTCACGGTAGTGGATTTTGACCTGATAGGGCTGGTTAATCTTGTCGATCACCATCGTTCCGTTCTCGCCCTGAATCTCAGCAGGCAGATAGGAATCGGCAATCTTGGAATGCATGACCACCGCGTCCATGTCCGGGTAACGCATGACCATACTGCCTTCCCCGTCCACACCTGAAGCGAGCATCAGCCCAACGGCCTTGACCGAATCCGGCTTGCCGAACAAAGCCACCATCGGATATAAGCAATAGATCCCCAGATCCATCAGAGAGCCGTTGGAATATTCAGGATTGAATGCGTTCAGCACCGTCCCCTGGCGGTAAGCATCATACCTCGAAGAGTATTGACAATAACCCGCGAAGTAGCGCCGGACTTGACCCAGCTTATATAAGTTATCCCGGATCACGCCAAAATTCGGCATGAACGTGGATTTCATCGCTTCCATGAACAGCACATCATTGCTGCGCGCTGCTTCAATCATCGCCTTCAGCTCCCGGCTGTTGGAGGCCGCCGGCTTCTCACAGATCACATGCTTACCGTGGTTCAGACAGATCAATGAATGCTCCGCATGCATCGAGTTGGGGCTGGCGATATAGACCGCGTCCACCTCTGCGCTTGATACCATCGCCTCCAGATCCGTATAGATCGAAGCCCCGGCATACTTGGCGGCAAAAGCCTGTCCCTTCTCTTCTGTGCGGGAATACACGGCCGTAAGCAGAAACTCCTCATTCTCAAGTCCCGCCTGCACAAAGCGGTCTGTAATCCAGTTAGTCCCTACAACCCCGAAACGAATAGTCATGTATGATCCCGTCCTTTTTTAAATATATAAGCTATAACTGCTATTTTCTCATTCCATGATAGGTATGTCCACTTATATACCGTAATTTCCGACAAATTCCGCTAGATTTCGATTGTGAAAAAAAGCACCTGAGAATAGGCACAGGATTCACCTTCATTCGTCGTCCAACGCTCCTCGGAGCATGGGGCCATTCGTCCAGCCTTTACCTCCTGGGGGCCATGCATTATCTCACACAGAGCCACTCCACTCTAACCTACCTTGCATCCCACACAGATCCACTCTACTCTAACTTACCTTGCATCCCACACAGAGACATTCACTCCAACCTAGCCTTGCATTTCAACCTAGCCTTGCATTTCCCACAACCCAGCCTGCAATTGTACTTCGTACAATAGAATCCGGTGTAAGGCTCCCATTTTGCCATTCGGCTGTATTTCGTACAACAGAATTTGGAGTTTGCGCCTGTAGCAGGCCTTCCCCTATAAATCTGCTGTATCAAATACAACAGAATTGATTTTAGAGGTGTTTTGGGGACTTTCTATTGTACATAATGCAATCACCCGACTGGCGGAGGCAGGTTAGGCGCAGTAGCGGTGAGCAGCGCGCAATGGCAGTTAGCACTGGGCAGTTAGCACTGGGCAGTTAGGTACATGTACTATCCAGTGTCCCACAATACGAGCGGCAGCAAACAGCCCCCGCTTATCCCGGCGGGGGCTGTCTTCATCCTGCGCGGGCCCCACTGGACACGCACCTATTTTACCCGTAAAAAGCTACAAGCTGGCGCACGATCTCCGCCTTATCATGATCGACCACGACCTGATGCTGCGGCTGCTCGAACAGGGCCGAGATCTGAGCCGGGAACTCCTGCTTGATGCCGGTCAAGGCAATCGCCTCGTCGAACTTGGCCGGATGCGCTGTAGCATAAGCAATGCTAACTTCATCAGGCGCGCTGAACTTCTCGTAGGCCGCTACGCCGCACGCCGTATGCGGGTCGAGCAGATAGCCGGATTCCTGCTGGTACTTGCTGATGATCTCCAGACACTGTGCATTCTTCACGCCCAGCGCGGAGAAATCCGCCTGTACCCGGGCCAGCAGCTCGCCGTCCACCTTAATCGCGCCCTCGCTCTGCAAGGCTGCCATGTATCCGGACAGCTTATCCGCATCCTCGTCCAGCAGATAATACAGATAGCGTTCGAAATTGCTCGCCACCTGGATATCCATCGACGGGCTGTAGGTGCCCGTGAAGCTGCCTGGTTTGTATTCGCCGGTGACCACGAACCGTTCGAGGATGTTATTCTCATTGGTGGCGATGATCAGCTTGTGGATCGGCAGACCCATTCGCTGCGCCAGGTAGCCTGAGAAAATATTGCCGAAGTTACCCGAAGGCACGCTGATATTGACCTTCTTCTGATCGCTTCCCGGAAGCTGCAGATAAGCATGGAAATAATAGACCGTCTGCGCCAGAATGCGCACGAAGTTAATCGAGTTAATCGCCCGCAGGTGATACCGTCCCTTGAAGTCGAGATCGGCGAACAGCTCCTTGATAATCTTCTGGCAGTCGTCGAAGTTACCCTCTACGGACAGGTTCAGCACATTGCTGTCATCTACGGTAGTCATCTGCAGCTCCTGCACCTTGCTGACCTTGCCGTGCGGATGAAGTATACAGATCTTGATGCCTTCCTTGCCGCGCACACCCTGAATCGCAGCCGCTCCGGTATCGCCGGAGGTAGCCCCGAGAATATGGATAATCTCGCCCCGCACCTTGGCAATGTAGGAATACAGCTCGCCCATGAACTGCAGCGCCACATCCTTGAAGGCAAACGTCGGCCCATGGAACAGCTCCAGCACGTATAGGGAATCGCTCACTTTGTGCAGCGGCGTTACTTCCGGAGCGCGGAAGCTGCCATAGCTGGTGTAGACCATCGAGCGCAGATCCTCATAAGGAATTTCGTCATTCGTATAGTAGGAGAAAATCTCAAGGAAAAGCTCCTGAAAGCTCAGGCTTCTCCATTCTTCCAGCTTCTCGGGGGAGATCACCGGAATCTCGGCCGGTACCATCAACCCGCCGTCATCCGCCAGCCCCATCAGAACCGTATCAATAAAGCCTCTGGCCGCTACCTTGCCTCTTGTGCTTATATACTCCATACCCGTCTCATCCTCCTGAACCCCTCTTTATTTACTGTACATAGTACCACGTTTACGCGTTAAAGTCCGCTGATTCTATAAGATTAAGGCTCACCGGGGCTATTTGCCCTGAAGCTCTTTCCAGACGGTTTTGTTGCTGTACTTCTTCTCTGTGCTGACATCCAGGCCGAACCATTCCGGGGCTATAAAGCCTTCCGCCTCCTCCAGCGAATCGAACTCTACCTCAAGCACCGTAAGCTCCAGCTGGGTATAGAGATCAATCTCCACCGTTGTACCGTTCCATACGCCTGTAATGCGGGTTTTGACCAGCGGGACTGCCTTCACAGCCTCAATCATCTGATTATACAACCCTGCAGAAATGAAATATTCAATCTCCTGGCGGCTGATGCCCTTGCCATCCTTGAACGTGTGCGTGTAAGTAACCTCGCCTGTGTCCAGATCCGTGATCTTCCGCACCCGCAGCTCCTGCCCGTCCTCAATCGCAAGATACGTCTGGTCAATACTGTGACGGGTCAGCACCTTAAGCTGTCCTTCTTCAATCAGCCGCTCCGGGTATTCCGGCAGCAGGAATTTGCGTTCAATCTCCATAGCCATGCTGTTTCTCTCCTCTGTGTGCGAGCTTTATGCGAGCGTTAATGTTACATATTATTTATCATCATAGGGGCGGGTCATACGCAAGTCAACCGGAGGGAACGGATTCACCGGGAAAAAAATCCTATACCTTCTGTCCCCCTAAGGCATGAATGTTATTCGCTCCCCAAGCCACGATCTCTTCAATTAACGGAACCAATTCCTGCCCGGAGGGAGTAAGGGAATACTCGACGCGCGGAGGAACCTCATGATATTGCTCACGGTGGATAATCCCGTAGTCGATAAGATCCTTGAGGCAGTTCGTTAGCGTTGTTCCGGTGATGCCGTTCAGTCTTCTTTTTAGTTCGTTATACCGGATCGGCCCCTCTTCGCTCAGTAAAGCGAGGATAGGCAGATTCCACTTCCCGCCGATGACATGAAAGGCAAAGGTGGCAGGGCACATCTGCGTTAAGTCAACCTCATATTTCATAGGGGATTCCTCCATTAGTATATTTTATATACCAGGTATTAAAAACAATAGTACTTGTTAATCTGATGCCAGATATTATAATCATACTACAAGTAGAAACGGAGGAGGTAACCCCTTAATATGAATACAAATCCTATGATCTGTGATCTGAAGACAGGTGTATGCGGGGTAAGCGACGAGGAGCATACACAAATTATAGATTTCAATCCGCAACAGCAGCCCAAAGTTACTCTCTATTATGCGACTGATCCGATCTGTTCACACTGCTGGGCCATCGAGCCTACCCTGAACCGGTTTATCCAGCAGTATGGCAAGTACTTTGATCTACAGCCTCTGATGGGCGGATTATTAGCCGGCTGGAATGGCTTCGCTGACAAGGCAAATGGAATACAGCAGCCAGCCGATGTAGCGGGTCACTGGAAGGAAGTCGGAGCGCATTACCGCATGCCCATTGACGGCACCCTATGGCTGAACAATCCGGTCATGTCCTCTTATCCGCCCTCCAGAGTATTCAAGGTGATCCAGCAGAGACATCCGGGGAAGGAACTGGCCTACTTGCGGAGCGCCAGAGAAGCCGTCTTCGTCTTCAACCGGAATATCGGAGAAGATAAGGTCCTCGCGGATATTGTGAATAGTCTGGGATTACCCGGCGATGAGATCGTTCAGGCCGCAGGACTGGAAGCGGCACAGGAGCTGCTGGAGGAGGATTTCCAGAAGGTGGCCCAGCTCGGCGTACGCGGCTTCCCGACCCTTGTGATGGTCAATGAAGAGAACCAAGGCATCAAGCTCGTCGGGTCCCGTACGCTGCAAAACTACGTGGACGCACTACAGCAGCTTATCCCTGAGCCTCTTGCTCCTGCTGATGTCCCGGCTATGCCTGAGCTGCTGGCCGAAGGACATCTTCTCTTCGCCAGAGAAATCGAGGTTATGTACGATATCAAGCCAGAGGATGTGGCTGCCTTCACCGCCGCTGCGCTTCCCGAGCATGCATATCGCACCGGGCAGATCCTGGGTGAGATGTTCATCGAACCGGCCTGAAGGCGGCCATATTCAACAAAGAGCGGTCCTCCGATGACGGGGGACCGCTCTTTGTTGGATTATACTGAATCATGATGCCCGTATACTGAATCATGCTGCCCATATACTGAATTTTGATGCTCATGCGGACTGAGAATCCGCTATTCCGCATAAATAGCCGCTTTGGCCCAATCATCCGGACTCAGAGGCCCCTATTCGTGCGATTTCGCCTTGAAACGGCCAGCCCGGAAGACAATAAAGTCTTCTGAGTCCGCAAGAACAGAAATCAGGTTAGTTTATGAGCAAATAAGGTCATGTCAGTCCGCAAGCCGGCTGTGGGTCAGGGGAGCCACGACTCCAGAGGTGAATTCACGCTACTGCGGGATCCCCGCTGCGGCGGAATCACAGTTGCGGCGGAATCACAGTTGCAGGCAAGTCCACGGTTACGGAAGTATCCTCATCTGCGTGAGAGTTCGTGATTAGATATAATCCGCCATCGAGCGGACTACGAGTCCTGTCGGCGCGGCAGGGGTGAAGTCTGCCCCTCCGCCGCTGCTCCCGCTCCGAATCGAGAACTCCACCGTCTTCGGCTCGCCCGGCAGCAGATCGAAGTAATTATCCGAGAAGATACCCTCTTCTTCCACCGTCAGGTGCACGCCCCGCGCCAGCACATCGCTGCTCAGCGTGAAGCTCTGCCCGCTGCTTCCCGGTGCCTCTGTCACCGTGATGACCGGCTTGCTCAGCGGAATATCCTTCGCCCGGGCGAAGTAATGCTCCTTGCGCTCCAGCACTTTCCGTGTCTCAGACTCCAATACCTGTCTTGTCTCAGGCTCCAGCACTTGCCTTGTCCCCAGCCCCTGCTCCACCGCCTGCCCGCTCTCCAGGAGCGAAGCCACCAGCAGCACACTGGCTGGTTCGCGGCCCTCCAACACTTCGGCCAGCGGCAGTGTGAAGACCACAGCCGATGAATCCGCAGCAAGGGTTACCGGCTGTGACCATACGCGCAGCAATAGGCCGCTGATATCATGCAGCCGCAGAACCAGCTCTGCGTCCAATGCCTCCCGCCGGTCAGATACCCCATAGACCTTGACGCTCTCCCCATCCGTGCTGTCTACAGACAACAGCACCTCTTGGAAGCTGCGGCGCACCGTATATTGCAGCGCCTTCCAGCGCCCGTAATAATCCATGCCCGCCCAGGAAGCTACCGGCCAACAGTCATTCATCTGCCAGTACAGTGTGCCCATGCAATAAGGCTTGTTACGGCGGTGACTCTCCATAGCCATGCGGATCGCCTCGGCTTGAAGCACCTGGCTCATGTACAGGAAACCCCGGAAATCCTTCGGCTGCGGCAGGTACATATCCATATATTCCTTAATCAGCTGATTGCCCGATCCGTTCTTCTGATGGGCCAGCATTACCTTCGATTCCAGCTCCAGCTCCTCTTCCTCTGCATAGCTCAGCACCGACTTCAATTCCGGGAAGGACTGGAAGCCGTATTCGCTCATGAAGCGTCCCACCTTGAGATTATAGTTCTCGAACGGCTCCTTGGCGTGCCAGACACCCCAATAGTGGATATCCCCGTCGCCCATAATCCGCGTGGCATGCTGATCCTGACCACCGGTGAGATCGCGCAGCGGTGAGGACGGCCAGTAGTCCATACCCGGATGGTTCGCAGCCACGGCCTCCGGCAGAATCCGGTGGAAGATTTCCTCATAGGCAGTCCATAAACTCTGGCGAATCTCAGCATTCAGCTTCTCCTTCCAGCCCCAGCCCATGCTCTCCTCATACTGCGACCAGGCCGAATCAATCTCATTGTTCCCGCACCAGAGCGCGATACAAGGGTGGTTACGCAATTTACGGACATTATATACCGCTTCTGCGCGGACATTATTCAGGAACGCCTCATCGCCCGGGTACATGCTGCAGGCGAACATGAAGTCCTGCCAGACCAGCAGCCCGTATTCATCACACAGCCGGTAGAACACTTCTTCTTCATAGAAGCCGCCGCCCCACACCCGCAGCATATTCATATTGGATTCCACGGCCGTGGCAATCTCATGGCGGTAACGTTCTTCCGTAACCTCCGTAATGAAGCTGTCATTCGGGATATGATTGGCACCCTTGGCGAAGACCGGCACCCCGTTCAGCTCAAAATGGAACGACGCCCCCTGCGCATCCGGCTTACGCACCAGCTTAATTTCCCGAAGCCCCGTCGTTACCTCCGATACTGCTACAGCCTCCGCTCCTTGCAGCAGCTCTGCACAGAAATGATACAGCTCCGGCGTGCCCAGGCCGTTGCACCACCACAGGCGCGGGCGGTCAATCACCAGCTCAAGCTCTAGCGTCTGCTTGCCCGGAGTAAGCGTAACCGCCTTCATCCATTCCTGCCCTTCGGTACTTAACCGCAGCATCCCGCTCCACGTTTCCGGTGCGTCCGCTTCAATCACGGCTGTCAGCCGGGCCTCCTGCTCATTCACCGCATGCTGGCGAATGTACAAATCCTCAATCGCCGCAACGTTACGGCCTGTCAGCACAGCTTCCCGCCAGATCCCGCTGGTCAGGAATCGGGGACCCCAGTCCCAGCCGTAGTGATACGGCGCTTTGCGGGCAAATACGCTGATCCGCTGCTCTTGAAGACCACCTAACTCAGACTGGTCATTCGGCGCAGGCAGATTGTAGCCCAGTGCCGCCAGCTTTGGCAGATCCTCGGTCACCACCGAGCGGAAGACGATGCGGATCTCATTCTCACCCGCCCGCAGCAGCCCCTTCACATTCATGGTCCAGGACAGGAACATATTATCTGCGGACAAGGCGTGCACGCCGTTCACATACACATCGGCATACGTATCCAGCCCGGCGAACACCAGCTCCGTAACCGCCAGCGTCTGCCATGCCTCTTCTAATACAAATCCGGTTCTGTATTCCCAGTCCTTTTTATCAATCCATTGCAGCTCATGTTCATTCGTTCCATAGAAGGGCTGATCGATAACGCCATTGCGCAGCAGATCCGTATGCACCGTTCCCGGCACAACAGCCGTAAGCCATTCTTCATCACCGCAGGCTCTGAATTCCCAGTTCGACAGGTCGATTTGTAGTTGTTTCATAGTTCCTCCTATACTGTTTTTGCGCATTCCGGCGCTTAACTACCCTCATTATATTTTGTTATAATTACGTTAGCAATAACAATATATATAGAAGCTACAATACAAACAAAACAAACATCCCATCAAACCTCTCAAACAGATGTCCCACTATAATAAGCCCCAATCACCGATTTACCATTTGTTATTTTTGTTATCTTCCCCCTGCGCTTACTTCTGGTTCTGCTGCTCCTCATGCTCCTTAATCACCTGCTCGGTCCCGAGCAGAATCAGCCTCAGGCCGAATTCAAAAGCCCCATCGGTCCCCAGCAGCTCGAACAGTCCGTTCTTGAACATCCTCCGGAATAACCCAACCTCCTTCTCGCTCATGGAGTCCATCAGGCGGAGCAGTTCCTCGCCCGGAGGCTCCTGCTGTTCCTTAGCCATCATGGAGACATTACGCTCATGCTCGTAATCATCCAGCACGAAGAAGAACACGAAGTTCACAAGTGTAGTGACCACCTGCACCTTCTGCGCCTCCTCAAGCGGCGTGGATTCCACACAGTGCAGCATCCGGTTGTTGAACCGGATAATGTCCGGCTCGTGGGGCAGCGTCATCATCATAAGCTGCGTAGAGCAGGAATACCGGCTGAGCACACTCCGTACCGTTACCGCAAATTCTGTCAGCTGCTCCTTCCAGTCGCCCTCCGGGCGGTGCTCCTCCAGGATGACTCTGGAGATGTGGTTGGCCAGCCGCTGGTAGAGATTCTGTTTGCTCTTGAAATACCAATACAGCGAGGGAGCCTGAATCCCCAGCCGGTCCGCCAGACGCCGCATACTGAATTTCTCGATCCCCCCCTCCCTGAGAAGCTCCCACGAAGCTTCCAGAATCCGGTCTTCCGAGATTTGAGGTTGTGCTTTTTTCATCGCTATCCGCCCTTTTATCTAACAGTGTAAGTTTATGCTTTACAGTCCATTAGGTTCATGATATCATCTAACACTGTAAGGTTCAATCTAACGCCGTTAGATTAACAAAAATCAGTGAAAGAAGTGATCCCTAATGGATACCGAAAACCTTTATTATTTTGAAAAAGCACCCATCACCAAGGCCGTCGCCCATTTCGCCGTGCCCATGATGTTAGGCACATCCATGAACGTCATCTATTCGATTCTGAATGCCTATTTCCTGGGCACTCTCCACAATACGGCCATGCTGACCGCACTCGCCTTGACCCTGCCGCTGTTCGCCATCATCATGGCGCTGGGCAATCTGGTGGGCATCGGCAGCGGCACCTACATCTCGCGGCTGCTGGGTGAGCACAAATACGACGAAGTGAAGCAAGTGTCTTCCTTCGCCTTTTACAGCAGTCTCGTGCTTGGCCTCCTCGTGATGGCCGTGGGCCTGCCGCTGATCGGCCCCATCCTGCACAGTCTGGGGGCAACGCCGGATTCCTATGGATTCACGAAGGATTATGTCACAGTCATGCTGATTGGCGCGCCGTTTGTCGTATTGTTCTTTACGCTGGAGAATATGGTCCGCTCCGAGGGTGCAGCTATCGTCTCCATGATCGGTATGATGCTCAGCGTGGTGGTTAATATCCTGCTCGATGCACTGGTTATCTTCGTGCTCCACTGGGGTGTAATTGGCGTAGCGTCGGCAACGGTTGTGGCCAACATGGTTGCGAGTGCCTACTATGCCTTCCATATGGGCTACAAAAGCCAATTCCTCACAGTCTCCTTCAAATGGTTCAAGGCCACCAAGGATATTCTCAGCAATGTGTTCAAAATCGGCGTTCCGGTCTTCATCATGAGTGTTTTTCTGGGAGCCATGTCGCTGATCTTCAATCTGTTCCTGATCGAATATGGGGATGCGGCTGTAGCCGCTTACGGGATATCCTCAAGATTGCTGCAATTCCCCGAGTTTATTCTGATGGGCTTGTGCGAGGGAGTCGTGCCGCTCATTGCCTTCTCATTCACAGCGGATAAGCTGCGCATGAAGCATACCATCGGATTCACGGTCAAAGCGATGGCCGCCATGGCTGCCGTATTCGGCATCGTCGTCTATCTGATCTCCGACCATCTGATCGGTCTGTTCACCAGAGATCCGCAAATGATTCAAATGGGCAGCTACATTCTGCATGTCACCTTCTTGTCCTTATTCATATCAGGGCTGACCACCTTATTCATGGGGATCTTCCAGGCTACTGCGCAAGGAACGGCCGCATTCGTAATGTCGATTATTCAAGGGGTCACACTGATTCCTGTGCTCTTCTTCGCCAACCGGACGAATGGCTTCCATGGAGTGGTGTGGTCGCTGGTCATTGCCGATGCCGCTGCCTTCCTGGTCGGTGCCGCCATGCTGTACGCCCTGCGGCACAAGCTCCAGCCCGAACTGGAGAGTCTGGTTCATTAAGGGGGCTTAAGCCCCTTTTGAGAAATACAAGCAGCCGCAGGAAGCCCTTCCTGCGGCTGCTTTATGTTACTATGAAGGTTGTAACGAACGAATCCCATCTGCAGAAGGAGTCTGATCCGCTTGCACGCACCATCCCATCCTAACCACGACTCTCAGGACATCGAGGTCTACGATACAACCGAGCTATATGGTGAGACCGGACGGTTCCGGGTACTGCAATTCTCGGGGGAAGCTGTTCAGGGCGCACTGGATCTGGACCATCCGAGCCGGGTGATCTTCGAGTATCCCCGGGCGATGATTCATCTGATGGAGGCGGGCAATCCGCATTTCGAGCGTGTCTTCCTGATCGGACACGGGATTGGTACGATTGCCGGTTATTTCGCGGAGAAGCATTTTACGGTGGCTGAGGTGAATGCGAAGGTGGTGGAATACAGCAGAACCCGCTTTGGCTACACGCAGGATAACATCCTGATCGGTGACGGCCGGAGCCTGCTGGAAGCCGCGCCGGAACGCGGCCATGACTATATCCTGCTTGATGCCTTCACCGCTGCCGGGACGCCGCCTCATTTCACCACGCTGGAGTTCTTCCGCCTAACCCGTGCCAAGCTGAACGGACACGGCCAGATCATCATGAATCTGATGGGCCGCAGCGGCAATGACCGCTTCATCAGTGCTATTCATACCACACTCCGTGAAGTGTATCCATATACCAGAACCTTTGCCCTCCCGGCAGAAGGGACCTCCGATCTGCGCAATATCCTCATGACCGCCAGCGCCCGGCCCATTGCCTATCAGTCCCGCCACATGGCCGGCTTCAGCGAGATCACTCCGGGGATCGGTCATGTGATACGGGACCGGTAATGCAGCAGGTGTGCAGGTCCAGCAGGTTCTCCAAATTCAGCAAGTGAATAAACTGATGGTTGTCTTTATAGACGGCATCCAGCACCTCTGGATGCTGGAGAATGTGATCCGGCGCCTCATCCATGTGCTCCCTTGCGAGCAGTTGCACCGCTGACACCTGATCCACCCATATCCCTACCTCCTGTCCGGATACCTCGCAGATCAGAATCCGGGAGCCGGCCGTCTGTTCACCGCTGTCCATTTCGAGCTTGGGCCGTATGTCATAGACCGGGAACAGCAATCCGCGCAGATTGATCATTCCCAGGACATGAGCCGGGGCAGACACCAGCGAATGAATCTCAGGAACAGGTACAATCTCCTTCATTTGGCGGATCGGAATCCCGAAATCCAGCTTCTCCAGCTTGAAGGTGATATATTTCTCGCTCTGACTATCCTGATCCCCTGCCGTAACTGTGTTATCTTGGAGCAGTGCATCGTGGGCCGAGCCTGTTTCCCTTGCAATCGAGCCTATATCCAGGATATGGGCCACTCGGCCGTCGCCAAGTATGGTTGAGCCTGCGATATAAGAAACGTTGCCTATGTAACTTCCCAGTGACTTGATGACAATCTCCTGATTGCCGATCGTCTGATCTACTACCAGACAGACCCGCTTATCCGCGAAGCCGACGATGACAACGAACAGCCGGCCGTTCACCGTATGCTCGCCTTCCTCCACTTGCAGCATATGGTGCAGACGGACAAGCGGAAGCACCTGATCACGGAACTGGCAGACCTCCCGCCCCTGAATGGTAACAATATCCTCCGCCTTCATTCTGAATATTTCAATGACATTAATCAGCGGAATGGCAAAGGTACTGCTCCCCAGCTTAACCAGCAGGGAACGGATGATGGCAAGCGTCAGCGGGACCTTGATCGTGAATATACTCCCCTGATCAGGAACCGTCTCAATATCTATAATGCCATTTAATTTCTCTATATGTGCTTTGACAATATCCATGCCCACTCCGCGGCCGGATAGATCTGTGACCGTACGGGCTGTTGAGATGCCAGAGCGGAAAATGAGCATCACCAGCTCTTTGTCCGTCATACGCTTCACTTCATCAGTGGTGACGAAGCCTTTACGCACAGCGGCTTCTTTGACCTTGCCGGTATCAATGCCCCTGCCGTCATCGGATACCGTAATGACAATCATGTTCCCTTGATGACTTGCCCGCAGAGTAATGGTCCCTTTCCGCGGCTTGCAGAGAGCTGCACGTTCTTCCGGCAGCTCCAGCCCATGGTCCACGGCGTTGCGCAGAATATGGATCAGAGGATCGCTGATCTCCTCAATGAGGCTGCGGTCCAGCTCGGTCTCATTGCCCTCAATGATGAACTCGATCTCCTTGTTCGACTTCTGCGCCAAATCCCGGATCATCCTGGGGAAGCGGCCGAACAGATGCTCCATCGGCAGCATCCGGGTCTTCATCATCCCCTCCTGAAGATCGCTGATGACCATATTCAAATGTCCTGCGATATCATTAAGCAGATGAACATCACTGTTGTTCTTGAACTGCTCGCTTAATCTGGAACGGACACTGTGCAGCCTGGTATTATCTATAATCAGCTCTCCTACCAGATTCAGCAGTCCCTCCAGCCGCTCCACATCCACACGGACAGTCTGGGCCGCATAGCCGTTATTTTTCCGAGCCTCTTTTCCTTCGGTGAAGGTGTCGAGATTTGCTTTCGTAATAGGATCTGTATGTATAATTTCAATCTGTGAGACTTCCTGCAGACTGGCCATCATATCCTGCCGGGACTGCTGTGTAAGCAGAATATATGCAATAGCACCGGAGAACTGCGCATCCCTCTCGAGGGCTTCCAGCTCGGGGAAGGTGGCAATAACCTCGCCCGTTTCCCGCAGCTTGGCTTCTACGAGCTTCGCGCGGACATATTTCATCGGCTCCTCAGCAGCAAGTTGAATATGAACCGCCATTGCCGCAGAGCCTTGATCTATAGCTGCCTGGATCTGCTCTTTGCGGATATCATCGAAGATCATATCCGGCACAGGCCCCGCTTCTCCCTGCGGAAGCCCCTCTGCAGCAGGAGCGGGAGACTCGGCTGCTGTCTTCC
This sequence comes from Paenibacillus sp. FSL R7-277, assembly GCF_000517965.1. NCBI lineage: Bacteria > Bacillati > Bacillota > Bacilli > Caryophanales > Paenibacillaceae > Paenibacillus > Paenibacillus sp. FSL R7-277. The sequence goes on along the minus strand of NZ_ASPX01000108.1, from coordinate 25,638 downwards.
GCAACTCTTTTAACCGGCGTAACAGATCTGAGGTATCCCCTTCCTCCAGCGCACCGCTCAGAATGGATTGACGAAGCTCCTTAATGAAATCTACGCAATCAAAGAGAATGTTCAATAACTCGGAGGTTACGTCCAGCTGTCTGCCCCTGAGCAGCTCTAACACACTTTCCATCTGATGCGTCAGCCGGTTAAGCTGCTTGAAGCCCATGACCGCTGATGAGCCCTTGAGCGTATGTGCGACCCGGAAGATCCTCTGAATAAGGTCATTCTGATACCCTTTGCTCTCCAGCATGAGCAGGGCCTCATCCAAATACCGCAGCTGCTCGTCCATTTCGTCCAGAAAAACGCCCAAATACATCATATTATGAAACTCATTCATCTTCGTTCTCCTTCCTGCCTTCATGCGTTGGCCTTCACCCGTCACTTAACAGACGCCCGATGTTCAGAATGCTGATCAGCTCCCCGGCACACATGCCGATCCCGTCCATGTACTGCTCGCCCTGCACTTCATGGGATTCCAGAGGCGGCTCTACCTCATGAAAGGAAGCCACCTTTTCTACGGAATCCACCATAATCCCTATGGCCTCCTGCCGGTAATGCACCACTACGATCCTTGACCGGGTATCCGGTGGAGATTCTGCCAGGCCAAACCGCCTGCACAGACTGACCACCGGTATAATTTTGCCGCGTAAATTAATCACGCCCTTAATAAAAGACTTGCTGTTAGGCACGGCTGTGATAGGCTCCATCTTGATAATCTCATTAATCTCCCGGATATCGATGGCCAGCTTCTCCTGTACCAGCCGGAAGATGATGTACTGCTCCGTTCGTGCAGCCAGCATGGCTTACTCCCCCTCTACAATCTGAACACCGACACCGAGCTATTCAGTTCATCCGCCAAGGAGGCAAGCATTTGCGAGGAGGAGGCCGTCTCCTCGGCTGCTGCGGCGGATTCCTGGCTTCCGGCCGCAATGGATTCAATCGAGAGCAGCACCTCGTTCGTCTGCGCCGCTTGTTCCTCACAAGCCGCAGCGATGCCTGTAATCTGCTGGGTAGTATCATTGACGCGGGTAACGATACCATCGATCAGCCGCTCTGTACGCTCGGACAGGGCCGATACGTCACTGACAGCCTGCACACTCAGAACCGTATTCTTCTGCATCACCCGGATGATCAGGGCAATCTGTTTGGTCGCTTCACTGCTCCGTTCAGCCAGCTTGCGGACCTCATCGGCGACAACGGCGAAGCCCCGTCCCTGCTCACCGGCACGCGCTGCCTCAATCGCTGCATTGAGCGCCAGCAGATTGGTCTGCTCGGCAATCTCATCAATCACCTCGATTATTTCGCCGATCTTCTGGGAATCCTGCTCAAGCAGCTCCATCTTCTCCGACAGATTACTCATACCAAGGCCGGATTCTCTTACCGCAGTGCTTCCCTCCTCAGCACCCTGACGCGTCAGCAGCGACAGCTCCGATGCCTGCTCGGCATTCTTCGCAACCTCATCGATGCCCCGGGTCAGATCCTGAACCAGCTGATTGATATTTTGCGCCGCCTGGGCCTGGGATTGGCTGCCGCTGGCGATTTCTTCGGTGGTTGCCGATATTTCCTCAGAGGAGGCCGCGACACTTTGCGCCGCTTCTACCGTCCCGCCGATCAGCTTGCGCAGGCTGGTAATCATCTCATTGGCTGCTGCGGCCAGCCGGCCGAACTCATCCCGGTTCTTGATCGCAATCTCCTCCCTGAGGTCACCATCTGCCATGCGGACCATCGCAGCGAGCAGCTTGGACACCGGACCGACGATGCCCTGCGAGATCACGATGCCCAGCGCAATGGCTGCAAGTGCCGCAAGGATGGAGATGATCAGGATCATCAATCTTCCCGTGGTATAGCTGGCAACCGTAGAGTCGATCCGTTCATCTGCACCTTCGATTACATTACTGGCGGCCAGATCGGCGGTATCCTGAGCCTTCTGCAAATCAGGCAGTGCGTCGATTAAGACGCCGTAGGCCTGCGTATTCTGATCTTTATCCAGCAGGTCATTGACTTTGGGTACGGATTGGTTATAGTTATCCACGCTCTGCTTAATGATCTCTAATGCAGCCCGTTGATCCGCATTCAGTGCGAGCTCTCCATAGACCTTCATCCGGTCAGCAATTTTGTCCTGATCCGCTTTAATAACTGCCTGAATCTCCTCCTTCACCGAATCATCGGTTTCGAGGATAAGCTTGAACAGATCACCGCGCAGCTTGTACAGCTCGGTCCGGATCTCAGCAATATTGACGAGCGCGGGGAAGTTGTAGCTCTGCATCTGTACAGAGTTGCTGTTCATGCCCGCCATTTTCATAATCGATAGCCCGCTGATAAATATAAGCAACGCTACAATAACCAGAAAGCCTCCCAACAATTTGGTGCGGATGTTTAGTTTCAAATGAAGCACTCCTCAATATGTATTTTGTCGAGCCTACAAAGCTTCCCCTATTATGTATAACGTAAGGCCTCTGCGCCTATCGCCATTGGTTCCTAAGTTTCGACATAATCTTCCTGTTTTCTACAGGCCTTCTTTCCTTTACTGCACAAAAAAAGCAATGTACGCTTACATGCTGCGTAATCATTGCTTTTATAAAGAATCTTTTTTGCCGGTCGCTTGATATATTTGCGAGATCGCCTGTGATCTGCTGTGCACACCAAGCTTCTCGTAGATTTTGGTTATGTGATTCTTGACAGTATGCGTACTGATAAACAGTTTCTCCGCAATTTGCTTGTTATTGAGGCCTGTCAGCAGACCTTCCAGGATATCGTTTTCCCGGGTAGTAAAACGTACGCCTCCCTCTTGCTGCACTGCAACCGGCGGAGGAGCTATCAGTTGCTCAAAGGAACGCATAAGTGGCTCGGGCACGGGTATAGGAAGTGTTTCCTTCCAATGCCTGCCGCCCTGCTCCGTATACTTCGTGAGCATAAGCAAGACCTTCGCCAAGTACAGATGGGAACTTTCTCCTACATCCTCTTGCCCATTGTAATCCGTCAGGTAATAGTGCATATGGCGCAAAACACATACAGCAGGAATATCACCCAGGTATTTGATCAGCAGCCCTATAGGATATGGAGCAAGGAGCGCGGCCTGGCCAATCCATTCCATCTCTTCCGCAGAGTGACTTAACGGCTCCAGCAAGTCCTGTGCAAGCCTTCGGATATCCGCAGCTCTGCTATGTACTACCGGCTGCTGTATCAGCAGATTATCCTGGAGCAGCCGCATGAAGTCAGTTCCGGAGGGCGTGTTCTGAGGCTGCTGGGCAAGCAGCTTGGTCACTAGCAGCACATTGGTCATATGAAAAATCGTTTCATATTCCCGCCGCTGCCCCTCATCACTGAACTGGACCGTGAATAACCCCAGCAGCCTTTGTTCAAATACCATAGGATGCTCTACCAGCTGCCAGCTCTTCCATTCCCGCCGGATCGGCTTGTTCAGCAGGTTGAACCCCGGTATCCCGTCAGCGAAATAGATCTGTTCAGCATCTTCTGCGTAGACGGTGTACAGTTCATTCGGAGCAGAAGAGGAAGAATAGATCCTCAGTCCGGCCTCGTCAGGCGTATGTAATAACAAGCACATGAATGGACTGCCTAGCTGCTGCTGGAAAAACTCAATGAACAGCTGCAGGTAATCCTCCTTATCCTGAGTAACCAGAATCCCTTGGACAATTTCTTTATAGGTATCATGCCTCTTCCTTTGACGTTCATACAGCGCTTCGCTCTCCATATGATACATGGAAGCAGCGAGCTGATGGGCCACCAGCATACCCATATCCGCCTGCTCCTCCGTCAGCTCCGGGCGGACCGGGTCTCCGGCATACAATAATCCATACAGCTTGTCCTTGTATTTGATGGGATAGCAGATTAGCACCTTTGGCCTTACCCCATGCGCAGCAAAAAAAGAAATCCGCAGATCGCGGTCAGCATTCCTCCAGTACCCCATTTGCTTGGAGAGCCCCACCTGTCCCAGAAATCCCTCACCGTAAAAAAAAGAAGCCCCCTGCAGGGAGTTATCCTTCGGCATACCGGTTGTCTCCACCACTGTGAATTGGTCCCCGTCTGCAGCATTACTGGCATAGCCCGCAAATTCTACTCCAAGAATACGTACCACTATGCCCAGTATTCCTTGCAGCCACTCCGGGCTTGCCGGGTCCAGCAGATAGATCAGATTCATAAGCTGCAGGTCATACGCAGAATATTCTCCGCCCTGCTCCCGTTCAAGCAGAGCCTGCACGGTATCAGCCAGTATATCCAATTGGCCGATAATCCTGGCGACGCCCTCCTGATCCAATACCGGTACCTTATCCAGAGCCTGAATCCAGTCCTCGCATTCTCCGGGGGGAACGGTTTCATGAATCCTGCCGGTAATCAGCTCTTTCGTACAACCGTCCACCCAGACGCCTGTCAGAATATAATAGGGCCTTTGCTTACAGATCCCGATGGAGGTAATCAGCATTTTCAGCCCGGAGCGGGTTTCATAGACAATAGTTTTCGATACATTCCTGACCTTCTCCAGCAGGTTCGCAATTGCATGTTCAGCGGTTGCACAAGGAGAACCGAACAACAGAGATGCCATCTCGGTTAAGCCGGAGGGTTCTGTTATTCGTTTGTCCGCTTGATCGGTAATAATAATTGTCAATCCGCATAATGATGCGTATGCGTCTTGCAAAGACTGCAGATTTCGGCGGAGCTTGTTCTTCATTGCTTATTCCTCGCTTTCCCCTCCAAAATTCGCCATTGCAGGACCCATTCCCTGCTTTTCCCGCTTTCCATTCTACAAACGCAGTATTATTGACCGGGAATCCGGGCAAAAATATGCGCGAATGCGAAATTAATAATCTGCTCAACTCGCCCGCCGCTCTCTGATCTCCATTCAACTGCCTTCCCGCGATATCTAGCGTGACCCAGATTATGCGGCCGCCCAATGTGATCGGTTTTTCGATTTCATTTGGTCCACGCACCCCTCGCCAGCCAAATGTAATCGGTTTTTCGATTACATTCCGCTCTCGCACCCCCCACCAGCAAAATGTGTTCGGTTTTTCGATTACATTCCGCCCACGCATCCCCGTCTAGCCATAAGAGGCAGCTTCACCTTCCTCCTCCCGCGACAAAAACACCGGCGCTGAAATTCAGCACCGGTGCCTGTGGCATTACTCTATATACGGCTGCGGTAAGCAGTGTCCCGTCCGTGCACAATCCGTTCCCCCACCCGCGCAGCCGCTCAGCTACTTAGCTGCGCAAGAATCTGCGGGTCTTTGATCTTCGTATCATCAGCGAGCAGCACGACCTTGGAGAGTACCTCCGCTGTACGCGGGTCCTCGTCCAAGAAGGGCAGGAACAACCGCCCCCGGTGCTGCGAATGCACCGGAATAATGGACAGGGCGCCCGCGGCCTGCTTGTACGCCTGGCCGCTGCCCAGATGCACAGCATACTCGCCCAGCGTACCGTCAATCCGTGCATAATTGCCGTCCAGCCGGACGTTCTCAATCTTCAGCAACCGCAGCGACTCGCTGACGATGACCCGGCGCATCTCTACAGTCGTCAGGCTCGCTTCCGGATCGACGCCGCCGACATGGGCCACGCTAACGACCAGATCCACATCCCGCATCACCTCCGAGAACAGCACTGGCGGCACCTGATCGAGCGGCACGCCCTTGTAGGTCTTCCGGTCGAAGAACTGCACTGTCTCCAATGTCGGCGCTTCGGTATCGGCCGGTGAGAACCAGTCCGCCATGGCATAGAGCCGGACGATCAGGTTCTCGGCATAGAACACCTTCTGCAGCCCTTCCTCATAGCTGACCGTCCACTGCCGCCCCTTCAGAAGGGCGACCGTCTTGCTCGGCTGCACCTGATGGCCCGCATAACGGCGGGACAGCACGCCATGGGCCAGCTCATCCTCATTCGGCAGATACAGCTCGCGGAAGACCTGCTTGAACGGCTGGCGGAGCTGACGGTCGAACAGATCCTTCTGGTACAGGCTCCATTGTCCGCTGCGGTATAGATCCAGCGGATGGGCTATCCGCAGCACAGTCTCCCCGCTCAGGGCCGTGGATTCACCCGCAGGACTTACCAGCGCCCCCTGATCCGCATCGTAATATCCCAACGCATCGCCGCTCATCAGCACCAGCTTGCTAATCAGCGGTGCCAGCACCGGATTCCGGCTCAGCCCGGCAATCTCTGCCGGCGTGAAGCCGCTGCCGGACTCCATCGACCGCTCCAGTTCAGCCCGGGCGCGCCGGAACTGCCCGGTAAGCTCGCTCTTGGCCTCCTTCAGCGCTTCAATCCACTCATGCTTCTTGAAGCGTGCGGGCACCGACTTCAGCGCCTTCCCCTTGCTGGTCACCACATAATCGCTTTGCCCTTCTTCGTCGATACTAAGCGAGACGAAGGTCTCTGCGTCCAGCTCATACGGCTCGAAGTACGCAGCATAATCATCCAGCTTGCGCGCCTCCATATCCCAGATCAGGCGGGTGACATCGGCATATCCGGCATTGCGCGCCAGGTTGCCAAGAGCAATCTGTACGGCCTGGCCTTCGCTGGCGCGGCGCTGTGCGCCGAACTTCTTGCTCTCCGCCAGGAAGCGCTGGATGAACTCATAACGCACGCGGATATCCTGCTCGCGGTCTTCTCCCAGCGGAATCAGACTATAGCTGAGCAGATGATCCTTGCCCCGCTTCTGCTCCACAGACTGCTTCATCTCTTCCAGGTTCAGCTTGCCGAGCGTGGCGTCGGCGAACAGCTGGGAACGGCGGTGGTTCGCACCGGCAGAGATGTACTTGGCACAGTCATAGAGCAGCTCGAACCGCTCTTGTCCAAGCTCCTTGTAGGCGGACTGGAACCAGTTCACATCGAAGGCGCCGTCGTTGAACTCCTGCGGCGTGATCGGCGAGTAATGCGCCACCACCGTCTCTTTTTCGGCCGAGAAGCTCTCGTTAATGTGGGCGTGGAAGTACCAGGCCCCGCTGCGAAGCCCTTCCCAGCCCAGGTATTCGGCAATGATCTCGATCCACTGCGGGGCGTACATGGCGGCTTCCAGCAGCTTTTGATCGGACAGCTTGTACTCCTGCAGCAAGGTCTTCAGGAGCTCCGCATTATCGCCCTCACGCGGATAACATACCTTGAGCAGATGGCTGAAGGACTCCTTCTTCGTAATATTGTTGCCATAGCCATACACGTACCCGCGCACGAAGGTATCCTTGTTCAGCCCTGACAGGATACGGATACAATACTCCAGGCCCTCTATCCGCTGCAGCCCCATTGTCATGCCGGTCACCTCAGTCGGCAGGTCGCCGCGCCCCAGCTCAATGGCCAGCAGACGGTCGATGATCCGTGTGCGTAGTCCAACCATCTGTGGACTGTCTTCGATCCAATCATATCTGCGTGAACTGATCCAGCTCATATGGTTGCGTGCATCCTTACTCAGCAGCAGCTCCTTAAGCAGCGTCTCTTCGCGGATGATTCCACCGGTGAAGGCCTCAACGTAGTGCTTCAGTCCGATGATGCTGTCCCGCTCTTCGCCTCCGCTGATCCCCTCGAACCGGTAGCAGGTACGGAACATCTCCTTGAACTCCTCTGCTCCGTTCCATAGCTTCTGCACCATATCGACCCACGGATCAGCCAGCACAGACAGGAAAGGCCAGTCCGCCGCAAGCTTCTCCTCCGGGAACGCAGCCATCAGCGCATTCACCGCACCATTCACTTGGCGGAAGCCCTCCGGGCTCTTGTGGTCCGCGCGGTACGCATTCAGCAGCGTCTCTACCTGCCATCTGTACTTCAGCTTGTCTACTAGCTTCAACACAGCCTCGATCTGCTCCAGCGGGTAGACCCCTGACGCGAACTCCTTGCGCCACCCGGACAGCAGCTTCTGCTTACTAAGTTCCTTATCATCAATTCCTAAGGTGTCGTAACCGTCATAGTTATCCAGGGTCTCATCCAGCTCTTCCAGGCTGATATAGAAGTTCAACTCTATCAGATCCCGGGCGCTCCAGCCGCTCTTGTCCCAATATTCAGCCCATGCTTCATGCAGTGGGTACTGCTCAAGGGCGGATTTGCCACTCTCCTCATCGTTAATTAAGTACCCCTGCAACGGTCTGAGGTTGGTGCCGATCAGCACCGTGTCCTTATACCCGCTGTAATACTCAACCTCGTACTCTACGTCGCGGTGCTTGTGGATCGTGTTGTCCAGTCCCTTAAGGAATGTATTGATCTGCTCCAAGGACAGCTTGAACACCTGATCCCAGGCGAATCCGTCAAGTACCGGCCCCTGCGTCAGCCACTCCTCCGACTGCTTGGGATCGAACAAGCCGAAGCCGTTCGCCTTGGTATACTCATTCTTCTGACTCAGCCTCGCAATCAGCTCGCGCTCCTGGTCGGAAGGCTTCTCCAGCGCCTCTGCCAGCGGACGCACTGCTTCAAAGAGTGCCTGCCGCTCTTCATCCTGGAACAACACGGTCATAATCTCCAGCCCTGCCTGCCGCTGCAGGGCATTCTTGCCCTGCACCAGTCTGTGGACGGACTCCTTCAGCGCTTCATCCGGCTGATTCAGCAGCATCCGGGTCACGCTCTGCCGCAGCGTACCGGTCTTAAGCTTCAGCAGCCCTTCGGCCATCAGCAGCTCATCCTCCGCCAGGGTTAGCCCCTGCGCCAGGTCCAGCGCCAGCTCCCGGTTCTTGATACTCTTGTCGGAGAGGCTGGCGAAGATGAATTCGCGCTGTACGGTATCCTCCGTATGCTGCACGAAGTAATTCAGCAGCTCCCCCCGTATGTCCGTGCTGAGCTTGTCCTTCAGCGCCAGCAATTCATTCACCCAGGCCGGGTCCATATCATAGGAGATCAGATAAAGCATCTTTTGGACCGGCAGATCACGGGTGTAGCTGACCTGCAGGAAATCCAGCACCTTAGAGGTACCGGTCAGCTCCCGGCTGTCCGGATTCAGGAAGATGTCCTTCAGCAGGCTGAAGTCGCGCTGCCGCTCGCTTTTATCCTCAAGCTGCGGGCTGGTTACGACCTCGATCTTAGGCCCATTATCCTTCGGTCCTCTCCACATCCGGTTATAATCATAATTATAGTTCGTCAGAATCCAGTACAGCAGCTCCGGCTCTTGCTTCTTCAGATACTTCCGGGCGCTGCTCAGGCGCACCTCCCGGTTCTGGCTGCCGGAAAGTACATACTCTGCTACAATCTTCTGGTAGGACTGGCCCTGTTCCATCAGGACATCCACCTTGCCGATCAGTTCATTCTCCTCATAGACAGCCGTCCCCCACAAGCTCAGGTAGACATGGTTGGCATTCTCGCTGGTCAGCCAGTCAGCCCGCAGCGCTTCATCCGTCAGCACCTGATAGGCTCCTTCAATCAGTTGCTTCGCCACCCGCTGGTTCTGGGCTTCCAGGCCCATCCCCGTCCATACGCCCAGGGCACGCACAACCGAGCTGTAGCGCACGAGATCATTGTCCAGAATCACTTTCAACATATACAGGTTGTTCTCTATCGTCCCCTCATCCATCGTCTCCATAATGGACTGCCGCAGTCCCTCCTGCAGCCGGGCAGCGAGCAGCAGCTCGCCAATCATCTGAACAGCAGCCTGGTTATGGCTGAGGAATGCACCTTTTATCATATTGCGGCTCAGCAGCGCCCCCTGGTTGTCCCCGTACACCGCATCCTTAAGCAGCTCCTCCATTCCGCTGCCGCTGCGGTCCAGCTCATAGGCGATTACATCGGGAACGGCAACATCTACACGGTAAGAGATACTGTAATCCTTTTCATAATCCCCCTTCAGGTACTCCGGTAACGAGAATTCAATTAGCTCCATATAGATCAGGGCATTGATTTTGCGGAGGATCTGCATCCGGTGCGCCTGAACCTCCCGGGTCCGGAACGGCCGGCGCAGATACCCTATGGAATAAGGGTACTCCACTGCATGCTTAACTATGTAACGGGCAAGCTCAACGGTATGTGTGCTGTACAGCTGCTGCATGATCCCCATCAGCGGCTCCCAGTATCCGGTAAAATCAGCCTGAGCCGCAGCAGCGCGATCATCCATGATAACAAGGAAGCGGTCCAGCGAATCCTCCCCATCATGAAGGTAGCGGTTCTTGCTGAACTCCGCGAGCAGGCCTGCCAGCTCCGCGCCTTCCCCCTTCAGCCCCTTGGCTTTGTTCTCAACATCCGCGTACCACTGAGTCTCCCACTCTGCATTTCCGATTTTCATCCTGTCATCTCCCTCACCATAGTCTTCCTGCCAGCATCGTGAACCGGATCAGCGTCAGCTCATCGCCCTCTTCGAGCCTCAGCGGCTCATCCAGCGCGGAACATTCCGCTTCCTGCACGAATACCTTGTACAATCCGTCTTCGTAAGCAAGCAGTGCTGCAGCCGTAGCCTGCTCTACCTCAGGCTTCGTCTCACCGTACACCGTACCGAATCCGACCTTGCCGTTATCGCCCTGCTCCGCAATTTCATTTGCGGTCAGGTAAGGGATTAGATCTCCCCGCTCCTGCCGCTCCAGCATCGCCTGCACCTGCCCGGCTACAATCTCCGAGATCAACGCGCGCAGCGTCTGCGGACGGTCAGCAAGCAGCAGTTCTTTACGCTCCAGCACCGGCCTGCGTTTGCCCAGGCTTTTGACGGTTACATACAGCTTCATGGCCTTCCCTCCTTACCTCAATAGCTCTATTCGACAGATTATCTAGTTCATTACCCGATTTCCCAGAAATCAACCCGTTCCCCCGCCGAAAATTCAAATTTGTGCGGATACAGGGCATCCGGTATCTGTACAGCTCTTTTTTTGCTAAAATAGAAGGGTCGGCGCATTTCCGTGCAATCCTGGCGCCAGTCACTGAAACGGAGGCATTACCTGTGGATTATATTATTCTGGACATCGAATTCAACGGCCGCAAATTTGCCAGCGAGCATCCTATGGAGGTCATTGAGATCGGAGCGGTCCGGTTAGACGCTTCATTGCAGGTTAAGGATGAATTCTCAGCCTTAATCAGACCCATATACTTCTCCACCCTGAATTCATTCATCAAGAAAAAAACCGGCATCCCCCAAGAGGATATCGACGTCGCCAGCCGGTTCCCGAAGGTCATTACCGCCTTCAGAGCGTGGCTTGACCAGAGCGCTGACGGCGTGCTGCTCTTAACCTGGGGCGGCGAGGATATGAAGCGGATTATCCAGGATGTGCGGATGCACAAGATGGATGATGCCTACTGGATGGAGGCCACCTACTTCGATCTGCTCAAGGGCGTCCTGCGCGCCCGCGGTCTCAGCAACGACATCAGCGTCGAAGGGGCCATGGCCCTCTTCGGCCTGGAGCCTTCCGGCTCCGCCCACCGCGCGCTGGACGATGCCAAGATGACGGCGGAGATCTTCCGCGCAGTCTTCAGCGAGCTGGACTTCGGCCGTTCCCAGCACTATGTCGATACCTTCTCGAACGCAAGGGAACGCAAGACGGTTAAGATCGCCATCAAAGCAATGACTGCCCAGAAAATCGTCCCCACCTGGGAGCTGGTCGCCGAGCATTACTTCCCTGCGGAGGATGCCTTGGCGGACCCCCGGAAGCTGGCAGAGCTTAAGGCGTATTTCACCGCCCAGCTTAGCAAGAAATAACCCCATATGCCCGCGCAGCAGCGGCAATCTCCCGAGGCATAGCCTGGGCGGTTGCCGCTGTTTGCTTTTCCAGCACACGGTTACCCGCCCTGCTGTCTGGTTATTATACAAATTAAGAGTTGACCTTGCCGTTACGTCAAAGTATACAGTTATATCTGTAAGCGGCCGCTTACCCGGCGGGAACGCCTTGAATCCGTTCTCTGCTGTATACGCCAAGACAGATTGGAGGCAGATTGGACCATGGAATATACGGTGCAGAAGCTGGGGACACTCGCGGGGATCAGTGCACGGACCTTGCGGTATTACGATGAATTCGGCATTCTGAAGCCGGCCAGAATCAGCTCCTCGGGATACCGGATCTACGGCCAGGCTGAGGTAGACCTGTTGCAGCAGATTCTCTTCTACCGGGAACTGGGCCTCGGCCTGGAGGCGATCAGAGATATTGTCCATTCGCCCTCCTTCGACGGCGCCCGCGCCCTGCGTGAGCACCATGACCAGTTGCTTCAGCGGAGACAGCAGCTGGACCGGCTCATCGCGAACGTCGAGCAGACCATTGCACACACAGAAGGGAGAAGTATAATGAGCAATCAGGAGAAATTCGCAGGCTTCAAGCAGAAGCTGATTGACGATAACGAGCAGAAGTACGGCCAGGAGATCCGGGAGAAATACGGCGCGGAAGCTGTGGAGCAGTCAAACCGCAAGCTCAGCCATATGACGGAGGAGCAGTACGCTGCCCTTCAACAGCTGGAGGCCGATATGTTCGCGTCACTGGAGCAGGCGATGGAGGAAGGCGATTCGGCAAGCGAGCTGGCGCAAAAGGCCGCTGACCTGCACCGCCAGTGGCTAAGCTACTACTGGGATACTTACACCAAGGAAGCCCATGCAGGCGTAGCCCAGATGTATGTCGAAGATGAGCGCTTCACCGCTTATTACGACCAGCGCCGCCCCGGCATGGCCGCGTTCCTGCGGGATGCAGTGCATGTGTATACTGGAGCGAAGCAGTAGACGTAATCGTTTGGCATAGCAAAGAGGCAGCCGTTCAATCCGGCTGCCTCTCTTTTACATATCAATCATCATCCTCGTCGGAATCCGTATCGGTGTACACAACCTTGGCAGTATACGCATCGACACCTACTTCTGTCTTGACCTGCCCGTTCCTGACTTCAACCTCATAGACAGCTCCTCCATGGTCCCGGTCCAGATCAATCTCGGTGACCGTCCCCTTCACAGCAGCTTGAGCCACCTCAGCCGCCTTGCCTGCGGTAATCAGCTTCCCGCCTGAGGCCGGAGCTGCCTTATGAGAGTCTTCATCGTCTGCATCCTTGCGCACGCTGATCACTTTTCCCGAATAGGCATCTACCCGGACATCTATCTCCTGCTTGGTCTGCTGAATTTCGATATCGTAAAACGTGCCGCTGGCCTTCTTCTCCAGATCGATGCTCTCCACCTGTCCCGGAGCTGCCTTCAAGGCAATCTGCTCGGCTTTGCTTACACTAATTAACGTTTTGCTCTGACTCTTCACTGCTGCGGCTGCATCTGCCGTACTGCCCTTCAGCTCGCCTATACCATAAGCGCCTCCGAGAATAAGTGCTGCCGCCGTGATACTGCTCCATATCTTTGTCTTCAATGTTAACGCCTCCTAAGTTCATTCTTCGCTGCTTCATGTAGTAACTATAACGCTACAATCTGAGAGAACAGCGGGAGTAACATTAGAATTCGCTGAGAAAAAAACAGATACCCTAGGAATCGTCCCCATCCGGCTCTTCCCAGGTCACAGACATAATATGGCCCGAGATGGCATTCACCTGGACTACGGCCTCCCGCCCGTCTGAAGTATGGATCTCCACCAGATAATAAGCGCCTGCCGCATCAATTCCCGTATCCACATCGTCCAGCTCCCCCGGTACCTCACGCAGAGCCAGCCTGACAGCCTCCTCTTCGGAGACTACGCTCTGCGCTCCCGGGGTAGGTGCTGGTGACGGGGTAACGGCAGCTCCGCCAGATGGAGCTGGAGTAGCGGCAGACGTAGGCTGCACCGCCGGTTCGTCCACGCGCTTCAGCAGCACGATGGAGAGAATCTCGCCGGTAACTCCGTCCAGCTTCAGCTCATACCGTCCCTGCTCAGTCTGAAGCTCTGCTACATAAGCTCCAGCTTGCAGCTTCAGACTGTCAACCTTACCGGCATATTCGCTCAGCACAGCTTGCTCTGCCTGATCTCTGGATAACACCGGCTCCGAATCCTTCCCGAATATCCGGAAGGCAACCCAAGCCAGCAGCAGGAAGACCACCATACCTATGACTGCCTTGTACATTTTGCTCTTATTCCTTGGATGCTGCTTCATTGTCCACCTCCCCTGCGGTCCGCAGCCATGCGGATCGTCACCGAGGTTCCCAGGCCTACCGTACTATCCATGGACAGCTCCGCTCCGATCGCCCCCGCGATCTCTGCGGCTAGCGACAGCCCCAGGCCTGCCCCTCCGTTCTCACGGGTTCTCGCCTCATCCACTCTATAGAAACGGTCGAATATCTTCGGCAGCTCCTCCGGTGGAATTCCAATGCCGCGGTCGGTAATTACAATCATCCGTTCCTGCCCGGCAGCCTCAATACGCACGGTTATCTGCTCATCGCTGTATTTGCGGGCATTGTCCAGGAAGATGAACAGCAGCTGCCGGAGCTTCGCTTCATCGCTATAGCCTTCGGGTGACCCCTTGACCTGAACCGTGACCTCTCTCCCGTACGCATTATGAAAAGCCTTCGCCGAAGAACGCACCAGCTCCTCCAGATCCATCACCTTCAGCTCCAGATCCCACTGCTCCGGGTGCTTCGCCAGCAGCAGGAGCTGCTCCGTCATTTCCTTCATCCGCACAGCTTCGGAATGGATGGCCTCAACCGATTCATCGAACAGCTCCGGGTGATCCCGCCCTCTGCGCTTCAGCAGACTGGCATAGCTCTCAATAACCGTCAGCGGTGTGCGCAGCTCATGGGAGGCATCCGACACGAATTTCTCCTGCTTCACATAATTGCTCTCTAAGAGGCCTATCATGTCGTTGAAGGTATGTCCCATCTCCACCAGCTCATCCTTCGAGTGTGCTTTCAGCGGAAGCCTGCGGAATTTCCCGCTGCGCTGAATCTCCCGCATAGTCGCCGTCATTTGGACGATGGGCCGCATAATCAGGCCCGACAACAGGCGGCCGGAGAGCAGCAGCGGAAGCAGCACCGCAAGCGTAGCGCCTGCAAGGACCAGCCGCAGCACCCGCAAGGTATCCATCGTGCCCTCCAGACTTTTGGTCATCTGGACATTCAGGACGTTACCGTCCGTCCAGATGACCGGAACGCTCACGAACGCATACAAGCGTCCGTCCACCCTGACCCGCTCCGCCTGCTTCCCGGGATGGTAGACCGGCTTCAGCCGGCTGATCTCCTGCCCCGAGGCTGAGGTGACCGGCGCCGGTCCGCCTCCGTCCACAGTGAGCAGCCGCAGCATTCCCTCCACCGGCACATATGCCCGGAGCAGCTCCGGTGCCGTTACCCCGTCTCCCGTTTTTTTCATCGCGGCAGCAATTCTGGCCGTCTCGGCAGATGCCTGCCCAAGCTGGCTGTCTAGTGACATCCGGCTGAACACGCCGTAGATGAACAGATTCATGAGGATAAGCAGCACGGCGAACAGCACGCTGGAATACAGATGAATGGTGCTCCGCAGCTTCATGGGGCATCCTTCAGCACATAACCAACGCCCCGCACGGTGTGAATCAATTCAGGCTGGTGGTCCAGCGTAATTTTTTTGCGGACATAGCGGATATAGACATCCACAATGTTCGTATCGCCGTAATAATCGTATCCCCAGACGGCAGCCATGATCTGTTCCCTGTTCAGCACCTGGCGCTTATTCTTCAGCAGGTAGACCAGCAGGTCGAACTCCCGGGGAGTCAGCTCGATGCTCCGGCCTGCCCGCTTCACCTCCCGCGTAGTTTCGTTCAGCTCCAGATCCTCTGCCATCAGCAGGTTGACGGCTTCCTCTCTCCTCCGCCCCGAGGCCAGCCGCAGCGCAGCACGGACACGCGCCAGCAGCTCCTCAATTTGAAACGGCTTCGTAATATAATCATTGGCCCCAAGGTCCAGGCCTGATACTTTATCCTCTACCGAGCTTTTGGCTGTAAGCAGCAGCACCGGCGTATCGGGATCACCCGCCCGGATTCGCCGCAGCAGCTCTATGCCGCTGAATCCAGGCAGCATCACATCCAGCAATAACAGATCCGGCTGCTGCTCCTGGTACATCTCCAGCCCCTGATGGCCGCTCCCGGCAATGGACACACGGTATCCCTCGCATTCCAGCTCAATCTGCAGCAGACGGGCAATTCTCACCTCATCCTCCACCACCAGAATCAATTCTGTCATCGGCGCTCCGCCCCTTCTACTTGGTTGCCTCCATTGTAGGGCATGGGCAGCTACAGTTTCAAACTCCGCCCGCTTTTTGCTATCTCTCTCTATATGCAAAAGGGTGCTTCCACCGTAATACCGGCCGGAAACACCCCTGTCCATCTTCATTCCTGCAGCGTCTGAACCTGCAGCCGCTACAAGCTGCGGTGCAGCAGTTCCAGCACACCGCGCAGCTCGGCGACTGCCACCTGCCCCGGTGCCGAAGGCTTATGCGCCGCACCGAAGGTCAGCGCCGAGCCGAAAATCTCCCCGGCCAGCCGGCTGATCACGCCCTCCCCGGCCATCGACATCGTAATGATCGGACGGTCCGCATACTGCTCCTGCATCCGGTTCGTCGCCGCCAGCAGGGTCAGCACATCGGCTGGCCCTTGCGGCATTACGGCAATCTTCGGCAGATCGCCGCCCAGCTCCTGCGCCCGGCACAGCCGGGAGACAATCTCATCCTCGGACGGCGTCCCGTCGAAATCATGATTCGAGAGAATCACGAACACCGCCTGTCCATGCGCTGCTGCAATCAGTCTGCGGACCTCTGCTTCCTCTTGGAACAGCTCCACATCCACAATGTCCACCAGCCCGCTCTCTACCGCCGCCAGGTTCAACTCGAAGTAATAGGCGGTGGAGATTTCCTTCTCCCCGCCCTCCTTGGTGCTGCGGAAGGTGAAGATCAGCGGAATCTCCGGCAGCAGACGCTGAATGTCCTCCAGCACCTGAGTTACGGCATTAATATCTTCCACCTCCGTGAAGAAATCACTGCGCCACTCCACCACATCCGGCGCCAGTGCGATTAGCGCCTCAGCTTCTTCACGCAGCTCCGTCCGCGTCGTTCCGACCAGCGGAACACAGATTTTGGGCATCCCTTCTCCGAGGGTTATATTCTTGACGGTTACTGTACCGCTCAAACGTGTCAGCTCCTTAGCGGACCCGGAGTCTCAGAGCTTCCTCTGACGCTCCCCGCTTAATTTGTCTGTTAGCAAGTGCTTCCTCTATCACACACACGGAATCTACTGGGATCTACAGGTCTTGTGGCTCTGCATTAGCAGCTGTCCGTAGGAACTGCTCCACCTCTTCCAGTCTGGGCAGAGAAGCAATCGCACCCGTCTTGCCCACCGCCAGCGCACCGACAGCATTGGCGAAGCGGACTGCTTCCTCCAGCGTCCTGCCGCAGGTCAGCTGCCAGGCCAGCGCCCCGTTGAAGGAATCTCCGGCTGCCACCGTATCTACCGCTTGCACAGGGAACCCCTGAACATGCCGGCTTCCGGCAGCATCCACGATTAGCGCCCCTTTGGAGCCCAGCGTTACAATGACGTGCCGTACCCCTTTTGACAGCATTGTCCGGGCAGCACGCTCTGCATCCTCCACACTCTCCACAGCGATACCGGCCAGAATCCCCACCTCTGTCTCATTCGGAGTCAGGTAGGTAATATGGTGCAGCAGCTCATCGCTCAGCGGCTGGGCCGGAGCCGGATTAAGAATCACCGGAATCCCATGCTGGTACGCCAGGACTGCCGCAGCCCCGCACATCGCCAGATCCGTCTCCAGCTGCATCACCACGATCCCGGCTCCGCTGATCACTGTCTCAAGTGCTTCAATATCCTCCGGCTTCATCTCCACATTCGCGCCAGGCACTACGATGATCCGGTTCTCACCGGACCCTTCGACCACAATGGAAGCCACCCCTGTAGCCTGGGATTCACTCAGCGAGATATACTCGGTATGAACCCGCTCCTGCTCCATAATCTCCATCAGCCCGCTGCCAAAAGCATCCTTTCCCACTCTGCCGATCATCGTCACATCCGCGCCCAGCCTAGCCGCCGCAACGGCCTGATTCGCCCCTTTTCCACCCGGAGACAGAGCGAACCCCTGACCGAACAGGGTCTCACCCGCCTCCGGCGCGCGCTCTGCCCGCACGACCATATCCATATTCAGACTTCCAATTACGACTATACTCAATCCTTTACACCACCACTTGATTTATTGTTTGCTTTATGGTTTAGATGAAGCTTGTACATTTTTACTCCCCTTATCTTATGGCCTTCCGGCAGGTTTATCAAATTTTATTTATCGGCTCCGCAGGCAGCCAGTTGTCACCGAAACTCCGCTGTGCTTTTTAAGGATAAATATGCTAGAATGATGGTGCAATCGCTTCCAGAGCCCGTCCTGCCTCATTGAGCAAACGTTTGCATCTTAGATACAGCCTGCAGCAACTCGTTATTATCTAAATCGCATTTAGGAGGCTTATCACGTGAGCGAGAACCACTTACCGTCAGTAGCTTATTTCAGCATGGAGTATGGACTACATTCCGATTTCAAAATGTACGCTGGAGGCCTGGGCATTCTGGCCGGAGATTACATTAAGGGCGCGCAGGATATCGGGGCACCCATCATCCCCATCGGACTCAAATGGAAACAGGGCTACACGGACCAGAAGATTGATGCGGACGGCAACCCCTACGACTCTTACCACAACTATGTGTACGACTTCCTGGAAGATACGGGTGTCAAGGTCACGGTAAAAGTCAGAAAGACCGATGTGGTCTGCAAAGTGTGGAGAACCGACCATTTCGGTAACCGTCCGCTCTATTTGCTCGACACCGATATCCCGGAGAACAGTGATACCTGGATTACCGGCCAGCTCTACGGCTGGTTCGGGGAGGAGCGGATTGCCCAGGAGATCGTGCTGGGCATCGGCGGCGTCAAAGCCATGCGCGCTCTAGGAATTAAGATCGATGTCTATCACTTCAACGAGGGACATGCGGCGCTCGCTGCAATCGAGCTGATCCGGGAGAAGATGTCCGGCGGCAGTACCTTTGAAGAAGCCTGGAAGGCTACACGGGAAGAGGTTGTGTTCACTACACATACACCGATTAAGGAAGGCAACGAGACCCATCCGCTGGACCGGCTGGAGTACATGGGGGCCTTTAATGGCTTAACCCGGGCGCAGATGGAGCGGATCGGCGGGGAGCCGTTCAATATGACCGTCGCCGGTCTAAGGCTGTCGCGGATCTCGAATGCGGTCGCCCAGCTTCATGCCGATACTGCCAACAAGATGTGGAAGGAAGTCGCCGGCAGATCCGAGATCATCGGCATCACCAATGCGATTCACACCCCTACCTGGGTAGATGAGCGGATGACCCGTGCTTTTGAGGAGGGCGGCGACCTATGGGCCGTGCACAAGGAGATCAAGCAGGAGCTGATCAGCTTCATCGAAGAACGCTCCAGGATCGCCCTGAATCCAGAGCATCTGCTGATCGGGTTCTCCCGCCGCGCCGCTCCCTACAAGCGCAGTGACTTGATCTTCTCCCAGCCGGACATTATAGAGCCGTACCTGGAGAGCGGCAAGATTCAGATTGTGTTCTCCGGCAAGGCGCATCCGCTGGACGACAACGGCAAGCGGATCGTCAGCAACCTTGTAGCCATGATGCGCAAATATCCGAAGAGCGTAGTCTTCCTGGAGAACTACGATATGACCATCGGAGCCCAGCTGACCCGCGGCTCTGACATCTGGCTGAACAATCCGCGCAGACCGCTCGAAGCCAGCGGAACCTCCGGGATGAAGGCCGCCATGAACGGCGTTCTGAACTGCTCCATCCTGGACGGCTGGTGGCCGGAGGCCTGCATCGACGGCGAGAACGGCTGGCAGATCGGCGACGGCTTCGAGACTACCGACTTTGCGGTGCTTGACCAGCATGACAGCGATGCACTGTACGAGACCCTCCTGAACCGCGTCCTCCCGGTCTTCTATGAGAATCAGGCCAAGTGGGTGCAGATGATGCACCGCAGCATCGAGACCACCCGCACCGAGTTCGCCACCAAGCGCATGCTGGATGAATACTATAACCGTATGTATATCCCAATCTAACTTACAGTAGTTTTTGCTCCTGTCACCCCCATCCAGTTGCTGCTGCTCCCTCACTGTTCACGAATCCCCCTCCTGTCCGCTGCTGCGGGCGGGAGTTTTTTTGCCCGCTCTCCACTCTCCGCTTCCGCTTCATCTAAGCCAAATTTCCTTGTCTGTAACCTCCAGCTCTAGCATGAACCTGCTTTCTTCCGCATAATGTTAATTATAATAATTATAAAAAAGGATTGATTTTATTTAAATTCTTGCTATTATAATATTTATACTTATTCTAAAATCAAATCCTATACGAGGTGATTGTGTTCATGACCACAAACAATAACAACAAGCTAACGACAAGCTGGGGCGCCCCCGTAGGTGACAACCAGAATTCAATGACCGCCGGTGCCCGTGGCCCCGTGCTGCTGCAGGATGTCCATCTGCTGGAGAAGCTGGCCCACTTCAACCGTGAGCGTGTGCCTGAGCGTGTCGTTCATGCCAAAGGCGCCGGTGCCCATGGTTATTTTGAAGTCACCAATGATCTCTCCCAATATACGAAGGCTGCCTTCTTGTCGGGCGTCGGCAAACGCACCCCGATGTTCATCCGTTTCTCTACCGTAGCCGGGGAGCTGGGTTCATCCGATACGGTGCGCGATCCGCGCGGCTTTGCTGTGAAATTCTACACTGAGGAAGGCAACTACGACCTGGTCGGCAATAACACGCCTGTCTTTTTCATCCGTGATGCCATCAAGTTCCCTGACTTTATCCATACCCAGAAGCGCCATCCGCAGACCCATCTGAAGAACCCCAATGCCGTCTGGGACTTCTGGTCCCTCTCCCCCGAGTCTCTGCACCAGGTGACGATTCTGATGTCCGACCGCGGCATCCCGGCTACTCTCCGCCATATGCATGGCTTCGGCAGCCATACGTTCAAGTGGGTGAATGCCGAAGGTGCAGCCGTCTGGGTGAAATATCACTTCAAGACAGAGCAGGGCGTCAAGAACCTCGATGTTAAGCTGGCCGCACAGCTAGCCGGGGAGAACCCGGATTATCATACAGAGGATTTGTTCAACGCCATTGATACTGGAGACTTCCCGGCCTGGAGGCTGCATGTCCAGATTATGCCTGTGGAGGATGCCGACACCTACCGCTTCGATCCATTTGATGTAACCAAGGTGTGGTCGCAGAAGGATTATCCGCTGATTGAGGTAGGCCGCATGGTGCTGGACCGCAATCCTGAGAATTACTTCGCCGAAGTGGAGCAGGCTACCTTTTCCCCCGGCTCGTTCGTTCCAGGCATAGAAGCTTCTCCAGATAAAATGCTTCAGGGCCGTCTGTTCGCATATGGGGATGCCCACCGCTACCGGGTAGGAGCGAACCATAACCACCTGCCGATTAACCGGCCTATCGCAGAGGTCAACAATAATCAGCGCGACGGCGCGATGAATGCTACGAATAACGGGGGAGGCTCCGTCTACTACGAGCCCAACAGCTCCGGCGGGGCAACCGAGTCAGCGCCGCATAAAGCGGCTGCTTTTGAAGTCTCCGGCCAGGCGGACAGCGTGTCTTATGACCATGACGATCACTACACTCAGCCGGGTGACCTGTACCGTCTGCTCAGTGAAGAGGAGCGTGCCCGGCTCGTGAGCAATATTGTCGGCGCGATGACTCCAGTGGAGTCCGAGGAGATCAAGCTCCGCCAGATTGGCCACTTCTACCGAGCCGATCCGGAGTTTGGCCGGCGAATTGCAGAAGGACTGGGTTTGGCTGTAACAGAGTAACCTCTATCCACAGCAAAGAAGGGATAAGCATCGTCGCTTACCCCTTTTTTTGCATGATATGCAGCTTATATTTCCAGATTCATGAGACAGAGAGATTTTAGACTAGTGGCCTGCTCCGTGATTGTTAATAGAGATATTGCCAGAGGATGCGGATAAGTGGCCGCCTGCGCTTGCCGTTGTTACCACTACGCTTGCACTAATCAGCAATACGGCTGTTAATAACGAGATCGCCTTTTTCATCTTTTAAAAACTCCCTCTCTAAGATATTTTTCATTACATTTTGATAAGATTCTTGTTGTTCTGCGGTCGCATGGCTTCGGATATGTTCATAAAACGACACAATCTTCCTAAAGCCTGTCCCGTCATAAAGTTTACTACTTATTACCAAAATATAGAGAGTCAGATTAATTGCATCATGAATTTTCTCCCTTTTATACAAATAAATTGCACTAAGATGCATGTAGTCTATGTAGTATCTGATATCTTCCTGCTTCTCTCTGCAGCTTAGTTCCTTCAATGGCTCATTGAATTCATCCAGTACCCAGTCGATAGAAAAGTTGTACTTAATGGCCGATTCCAGCACAGTAATCAAGCAGGCAAGCAGCTCCTCCTGGTCCCCTGTACGAATGAATTCAACATAATCAGGGAGAACTTCAACCTTTCCTTCCAGCAGATCAATGACGAAGGTGTTGGCAATCGCAATGTTCCTGTAGTATTCCACTTCTACGGCAGCTTCCTGATCCACATCCGTGATCCAGCTCAAATCCGAATACAAACCTATACACTTTCTTGATTCAGCGAGGTTACCGAGCTTTTGATAGGCAATCCCCTTCATGCACGCACTGTAACCGAGATAATACGCTATATTTTTTTTCAAATAATACTTCTTTGCACCCTGTCGATGGGAGCCGTAGGTTAGAACTGCAAGTTCAAAGAGCTTGTCTGAAATCTCGAGAATTGCCGTCCAGTTCTCCCATGAGAACGAGACTTTAAGCATGTCTGTCAAAGAGTCTTCATTCATCCCATCCAGTTCCAGCAATTTCTATCTTGCCTCCTATCATTCCATTATATTCCAATAATAACCTGCTTCACCGCTCCGGTCAATTCATTCCCGACATATATATCTCTAAAAAAGCCTTTATTCTCCAGTTGAGCTATTCAATCTAACCTTTTCGACATTTTTATTCCATATTATGTAATAATGTAGTCTGCGGCTACTGCTGATACACATCCAGCCACTGCTCCAGTTGCTCTTTCAAGCGCTCCCTGGCCGACTCCGGCTCTAGAATCTCAGCATTCGGGCCATACTGCAGAATCCACTTGATGAACTCCTTCTCATTGTTAACCGTGACCTCGAACAGCAGCGTTCCATCGCATTCTTCGCTCATCCGCGGCTGTACGAACAGCTCCTCTTCCTTAATGTAACGCGCCACCTCCGGATCGAACCGTACCTTGAACGTGACATTCCGGGTCCCCCGGTTGATCGACCAGGTATTTTTCAGATATTTTTTAATATTGAAATTCCCCTTATCAAAAGTGGAAGCCGTCATCTCGACCTGCTCAAACCGGCTGATCCGGAACGTACGAATTGCGCCCTTCAGATGGCAATAGCCAATCAGATAAAAGCGCTGATCCCGCGGGATCAGATAATAAGGATCAATCTTCCGCGCTGTAGTGGCGTTGCGTGACTGCGAGTGGTATACCGTCCGGATGCTGCGCTGCTCCAGAATGGCTCCAATAAGCGGCTGCAGGAAGTTCCGGCTCTCCTTGCGGTAGGCGGGGGTACCCATTTGAATAATATCCGCGATATTCTCCAGCAGGCCATTCTGCCGCGATTTCTCCTTCAGATGAGTCCCCATCACCTTGTCATAAGCAGAATGAAAACCCGGCGGGATTCTATCCGGATTCAGCACAGAAGGCAGCAAAGAGAACGCCAGCGACTCCTGCTCCGAGAAATCCAGCGGATATAAAAAGAATTTGCCCATGAACCGGTAGCCCGTGCCCCTTCCCTCATTCGTAACCGGTGCAAAGTGGCTGATCACCTCAAGATCCCTGTAGATCGTTCTAATATTCACTTCGCACCTAAAAGCCAAGTCTGCTGCGGTAATCCCCGGGTTCGACTGAATGGCGTTAATGATTCTGAAAATCCGTATTACTTTGTCTGTCATAACAAATGCTCCTCAGCTTCCAAGTAAGTGTTGCCTATGATCCAATAGTCCAATAGTTATACTATATCAGTTCTATAGAAACATAACGCCCTCCCATACTATTGCAACATTCCAGCCCTTACAACAAATCACCCTAGCGGCTGAATGATACTACTGGTGCCTCTATACCACTCGTATACGAAGCTCACTTTTCTCCATCTCTCTACCTTCTGACGGCCGTTTGACAGTTACAGCCCTAAGCGCTCCGGCTCACAGATACTCTGAGTTCTATGTGTTCGGTTATTCGATTACATTCGGCCATTCACCTTCCCTCCATCACATTGTGTTCTGTTTTTCGCATACATCCGCCCCGTTTAGTTCCTCCGCAGCAAATGTATTCGGTTTTCCGCATACGTTCTGATTTGTTTCTTACTTTAATGGCGATAATGGCGATGCTTCCACCTCCTATCTCTTACCAATTCTAAGCATTTTCTCTCACCGACCGCTTGAATTGAGCCGCATTGTTGCATATCTTGCAGGATTTCTCTAAAAATGTTACGGGCTACGCTATATTGTTGCATCAATTGCAGGAATTCCGGTGATTAGAGCAACTTAGCGCTGGCTTTGTTGCATTTCTTGCAGGATTTCAGCATCGGTCGCTTCTATTGGGCAGTATTGCTGCATTTCTTGCAGGAATTCTAAACAATGTTACGAGCTGTGGAGCATGGGGCCCCATCCTTTCATCGCAAAGGAGCGATTGTATTCGGACTTTCGCATACAATGGGACACGCGCACTTATATCAGCCCAATGTGTTCTGTTTTTCGCATACATTTCCAAATAGCAAAAAAAGTCCGCCTTCCCCATAGGGATGACGGACTCACGTGATACAGATATAAGCGGGTGATGGGAATCGAACCCACGCTATCAGCTTGGAAGGCTGAAGTTCTACCATTGAACTACACCCGCATAGGTGAAATGAAATATCGGGATGACACGATTTGAACATGCGACCCCCTGGTCCCAAACCAGGTGCTCTACCAAGCTGAGCTACATCCCGTTAATAAAAATGGCGCGCCCTGAGAGATACGGATGCTACCCATCCGATTGCGAAGTTGTGCTATCGAAGCTTATGCTCCAACGAACTCGTTCGAATCTGACGGACACTTAGATAATTCAATGAAGCAATATATGGCGCGCCCTGAGAGATTCGAACTCCCGGCCTTTTGATTCGTAGTCAAACGCTCTATCCAGCTGAGCTAAGGGCGCAAAATCTATATGGAGCGGACGACGGGAATCGAACCCGCGACCCTCGCCTTGGCAAGGCGATGCTCTACCGCTGAGCCACGTCCGCAAAAACATGGTGCGCGTGAAGGGACTTGAACCCCCACGTCGTGAAACGCCAGATCCTAAGTCTGGTGCGTCTGCCATTCCGCCACACGCGCACACGTTACAAGAAAATGGTGAGCCATGAAGGACTCGAACCTTCGACACCCTGATTAAAAGTCAGGTGCTCTACCAACTGAGCTAATGGCTCTCATAAGAGAAACAATCCAAAAAAAGATGGCTGGGGATATAGGAATCGAACCTATGAATGACGGAGTCAAAGTCCGTTGCCTTACCGCTTGGCTAATCCCCAATATTATAATTAGCAAAATACTACGGAATCGGATGGATACTCTATACTTCGAGATATAGGATGCTCAATCCCTCATGTCTTAATACCAATTAAAATGGCGGAACCGACGGGATTCGAACCCGCGATCTCCTGCGTGACAGGCAGGCATGTTAGGCCAACTACACCACGG